>NZ_JAKNJD010000010.1:0-250506 GCF_022132345.1 Butyricimonas sp. DFI.6.44
ACTAATCACCCGAAAGTTGACGTTCGGCGGGTTAGATGATACGTTTAACGTTCCGTGCCATTGTCAAGATGACAATGGCAATTGAAAATTGAAAGTTGAAAATTGAAAATGATGAAATGTAATCAGGCTTGAAATCAACGACCGGTTTTCGATACATGTTGAGATGATGAACTTTAAAAAGATATTGTCACGGTGGCGGGAGCGCCACGATGAAGTGACGGAAGCTTGGAGATAGTGATGATTGGGAATAATTTTCCATTTTCCATTTTCAACTTTCAATTTTATTAAACGGTGTCTATAGCGACGGTGATCCACCTCTTCCCATCCCGAACAGAGAAGTTAAGCCCGTTAGCGCCGATGGTACTGCCGAGAGGTGGGAGAGTAGGTCGATGCCAGATTTAGAGAAGGGCGATTCTGAAAAGAGTCGCTCTTTTTTTATGGTGTAAATGGTATTCTAGCTTATCCTCTGTTTTAGTCGCCTCCGGCGAGTTGCAAGTTGCAGGACATTTGCCTTCGGCAAGTTGCAGGTTGCTTTTCTTGCGTTGTAGACTGTATTTAATTTATTTGCTTTTAGATAATGAAAAAAAGAGTAGGAATACCTACTCTTTTCCGCTGTGTGAAATGATATATGCTTACTTGAGAAGCTCTTTTATTTTTTCTTCCAATGCTTTGCCTCGTAGTTTGATGGATAAGACTTTTCCTGTTGAATCTACAAGGAAGATAGCGGGGATAAGTTTTACTTCGTATGCATCGGCGATATTTGATTTATCCAAGAAATTAGGCCAAGGGAATTGTTCTTCTTGAAGTGCTTTTTGCCATGCAGCATTGTCTTTGTCTATGGATATGCTGATTATTTCAAGACCTTTGGTTGCAAATTCTTTATACAAGGCTTTCAGGTTGGGAATTTCCCGACGGCATGGTCCACACCAAGATGCCCAAAAGTCGATGAGTGTGTATTTTTTGCCTTTTATTAGTTCTTGTAAAGTGAGTGTTTTACCTTGAGAGTCAGTTACGGTAAAGTCAGGGGCTTGTTTGCCTTCGAGGGTTTCCGGATGCAGTTCTTTGTAAACAATTTGACCGTAATAACTTTTCTGTGCTTCCGGTGAGAAGTTCGCGAACCATTCTTTTTGCTCTTCCTCGAACCAACTCATGGATTGCAACATAAGGAAAGGTCCCCACCAAGAGTTCTTGTTATCCATGACGGCTTGTTTTGTCTTTTCCCCCGCAGCTTTGAAAAAAAGATTTTCGTCTGCAGCCATTTCCTGATATTCTTTTGTTTTGGCAAGAGAGTCCATGAGAGTTTTGTTTTTATTCATTCTGGCTTCACCTATTTGGGCGCTGATTACCTTGTGTTTTTCATTTTTGCTCATAAACATCTGTTCTAATTCTTCTTTAAATGCCATTTTTTTGAGAAATTCCTCATGGATGGGGGAGCCGGATACTTTTGTATCACTAAAAGAGGTCCATTCTTGACCATTGTTATCCCGGGTTTCTACCTTGCTTGTAACAGTGGCATTTACCCCGTTCTCTACCATTACTTGTATTACGCCCGAATTTTCTTTCAATTGTATGTAGAACATCCGGGGTGATTCAACTTGACCGGAAAAGGTAAATTTGCCGTTAGAAAGAGTTGTCGTTGCAATGGGTTTTTCTTGTTTGTGAGTAGAACCCGGCACGAGGCAAATTTCTGTTCCGTCGGTTAAGCCGGTGATTGTTCCGTTGATTGTAAATGAATCTTTTGAAGCACAAGCAGTGGTGGCTAGCGTGATGATGGCTAGCATCATGATTATTATTGTTTTCATTATCGTGTCGTTTTAAAGCTTATCGTTCTACATTTTGTTTTATGGTTCCGTTCCCCGGATTGCTTGTAGCTCCCAACGGGAAGGGCATTATCCACAGGTGTGAAGTCGGGGATAGGGTGAGTGTACTTTCATTAAACTCTTTCGTGAGTGTCCGGGCGTACAGGGCATCTTGATTTAAGCGACGCATATCCCAAAAAGGGATGGCGGTTTGCACGTATTCGTTCGCTTTTTCCGAAATGATGTATTTCACGGCTTGCTCTGTCGTGGCGGCAGAGAGTGGAGCGTATTTATCCGCGAAGATACGGGTTACACGTACGGCGTTCAGAACGTTCATGGCTTCGTTGATATTGTCCTGTCCTCCTTTGCGTGCAAGACATTCGGCTTTTATGTAATACATTTCGGGCGTGGAGATTCCACCACCGTTAAATTTATCATTACGGATACCATAGAATATATCATCGGGTGCTTCGTATTTCGCTTTCCATTTAGAGGCAAAACGGGCATCGCCTTCTTCAAAAAGGGCGGCACGCGTGATGGTTAAAGCTCCGTTGACTCCGCTTTGTCCGAAGTTCTTTTGTGTGTTGGTCCCGTAGCGGAAAATATAGTTTTCCGGGTTATTCAAGCCGATAGCGGGATAACTGGTTGACCAATCGTCCGGTTTTTCTATTTGTTCTTTGTTTTGCTCGTAATAGGTACGCCAGTCATATAGTTCATCGTTTTGTTTCAAGGCTTCTTCCGCGTATGTTAAGGCATTCGTGTAATCGCCCATGGTGAGATATACCCGTGCCAACATGGCGTATGCGGTTCCCAGAGTCGGGTGCAGGACGGTAGTACCTTCTTCGGGGAGAGCCGGAAGAGCCTCGGTAAGGTCTTGTAAAATGAATCCATACATTTTTTCGATCGTGATCTGGGTAGAGGGAGCCCCCATATCCATACTGAGTATCTGGGGAACGGATAGCTTCGTGGCGGCAGTTGTGCTGTTGTAGGCTTCCGCGTAATAGTTTGTCAGATAGAAGTAATTCATTGCCCGAAGTACTTTTGCTTGAGCGATCAATTCATCCCGTTCTGCTTGGGTACATTCCGTGGCATCGGGTACGCTGCTGATAATGAGATTCCAATTCGCGATGGCGGAATAGGAATAGTAATAGAGAGCTTCATCGGAATTGTTTTGTTCGATGCGATCTTCGTTCTCCTGCCAGTTGTAGTTGATAGAATTTAGTGTTACAGAAGTGAGGGAACTCGGTTTCATGTACACGTCGTTCAATAGGTTTATGGCTTGTGTGGCATCGTTAAGATGATTTGATTCATTCCGGATAAAAGCGTCGAAGTCGGCGAGGGTTGTCGGGATTTTTTCTCCTTTGGGGAGAATGTCTAAAAAGTCGTTGCAGGAGGAAAAGAGAGCTCCTGTTATCAGAAGACTGATACTTACGAGTATATATTGTATTTTCTTTTTCATGGTCTTTCGATTTTAGAATTAAAAGTTCAGGTAGAGTCCACAAACGTAATTCGGTTTGTTCTTACTTCCCAGAAGAACTCCGGCTTTGCTGTTAAATGCAAGGGTGGCTAAATTCTCGATATTGAATTGTACACGGGCTGCACCAAGACCGATTTTCTTCACCCATTCAACCGGAACTCTGTACGAGAGCGAGAGATTGCTGATTTTAATATAGGATGCATCCAACACGTGAATGTCTGCTTTCCCGTATATGCTTTCCCGCGCGTAATTAAATTCCGGGGATGTGCTGAACAAGAGGCGGGGAACATTGGTTTTTTCCTCGTCACCTGCTTCTTGCCAGCGTTTGCGGATGTCTTTGTTCGTCATACTGACCGTCCTGCCCATGCTGATCGTGGGAATATTGGTGTTGCGTATTTTATGACCGCCCGCGTAAAGCAGCATGAATGAAAATTCAAAGTTTTTGTAGTTCAATGTGTTCGTGAAGGAGCCGCTGTAAACGGGAACACTTGTCCCGGCATAATGGATCGCTTCGAGATCCGTGTATTTCGTTGTCGTGATTTCTCCGTTCAAATCGTACATTTGAGGTTCTCCTTTTTCACTCAATCCTGCCCATTTGTAAGCGTAAATAGCGTTATAAGGTTTTCCTTCTCTGGGGTATGCCATAGGATAATCCATTTGGAGATAATACACGGGTGCAGTTACATTAATCTTGGTTACTTTGTTTTTGTTGTACCCGAAAAGGAATCCCGCATTCCATTTGAACTCGGTTTCGCGGAGAATGTCCCCTTGGAGTGTCAATTCAAATCCCCGGTTACGCATAGCCCCGTTGTTGAAGGAGAGGGTTCTGTACCCGAAACCTTCCGTGGGTACTCCCATTTGGTTGGCAAGCAGGTCTACACTTTTTTTGTTGTACACTTCAAACGTTCCGGACAAGCGTCCCGTGAGCGCTGAAAAGTCTATACCGACGTTTATGGTCGTTGTTTTTTCCCAACGCAGGTTTGGATTAGGAGGTGAAGAGATATTTCCGTACAAGCCTCCGACTAAGGTGCTCGCGTAGTAATTGGCCGTGAGATAGGGTGCGGCGTCTTTCGCGATATTACCGCCAATACCGTATGATGCCCGAAGTTTTAGTAAATCTATCCAGTTTACGTTAAAGAAGCTTTCCCGGTTGATATTCCAGTTTGCCCCGACAGACCATAACGGTTTGTTTTGGTATTTGGAGTTTGTACCCCATAGGTTGGAACGATCCCAACGGATACTGCCGGAGAGGGTGTAACGGTTGTCGAATGAATAGGCTATGTTGGAATAGAATGACACGAAACGGTTTACCAATTCCGATTGTGACCGGGGAGAGGTGAGTGATGCCCACGAGTTCATCAGACCGGAGAAACCTGCCGTCAGTTTGGTTTCATCGATATATTGTGATGACAATAATCCGCTGTCGTAGCCGTAGCGGGTAAGACTGCTATATTCCAGCTTGGTGTTTCTGATTTCCTGCCCGATGATCCATGTTACGTTGTGCAAGTCGTTGAATGTTTTGTCAACATTGATTTGCTGGCGGAAATTATACGCGTTGGAATGGTGTTCCTGCGTGTAGAATATATCCCCCGCGGGCAGGTTATACAAGGCTTCTCCGTTATTGTTCGTGGCAAATTTGTTGACCGTTTGGCGGGTATTCAAAGATTCCATTTCTTCCAGACGTTTCAAGCGGCTTACCCCGTATTCGTATTGGAACATGGTATTATAGGATAACCACGGAAGGATTTTGATATCCAGTTTCCCGTACAGGCGGTTGTTAAATTCTCTGGTTTTGTTCAAACGTCTGTCGAGCTCGTCAAGCGGTACGATATCCAGACTGTATAGTCCGTAATTGGCTATATTATCTCTCACGGTCTTTGTTTGCTGGGCGGCAATGGTGACGGGCGTGCCGTTTTCTTTTAACCGGTCGTAGGGACTCGCGGTGAAGCCTGCGCTGTAAGAACTGAATAAGTCGTATGTTTGTTCCGCTTTATTCTTGAAACTGATGTAAACGCCGACATCTGCTTTCAACCAAGAAGTCAGTTGAAGTGAATTTGTGATATTTACCCCGACTTGATCGTTTTTCGTGTATCGGTCTTCTTCTTTGTTGTTCCGGTAACTGACGGAGAGGTTGAAGTTATTCCGGTCTGTGGCTTTGCCTACGCTCAGGTTGTATTGCTGGTAGAAAGGATTGCGTTTGGCGTATTTCTCTACATCCTTGTAAAAGCCGAATCCCCGAGAGCTCAATTCTGCCAGTTTCGCGTCCGCTTCTGCTTGAGAAATCTTGTTCGTGTAAAGGTCGAGTAAGATATTGGTCCCTGCGCTGGGTAGGGTGGAATAGTTGTTCCGGAGGTTTTCAGCCTCGGCAATCGCCCGGTCTATGCCATTGTTTAATTCGGCGTTTTGTGTTGCCCAGTATTTTTCCAGTTCGATGATATCGGCCGAATTGGTCAAGTTACCCGTGTAGTAGGAATAGGGATGAATGGTAAACGAGCCGGAAAGTTGTACTTGAGTCTTGCCTTGTTTGGCTTTTTTGGTCACGATGACAACGACACCATTGGCAGCGCGTGCCCCGTAGATAGAGGTGGCGGCGGCATCTTTTAATATGGTGATGCTTTCGATGTCTTCCATGTTGAGATCGGGTATGTTTTCCGTGACATTGCCGTAGGCGTCGATAGTCGTGTTTTCCACGGGAAAGCCGTCAATCACGTAAAGCGGGGTTTGCATGGCATTCATGGTTGATACTCCCCGGATGATTCCGTCGGAATACCCGGCGACCTGTCCTTCCAGTACGGAGGACAAGTTGTCCAAACGACGGGTTTCGAGAGTGGTGGCGCTTACTTTGGCAAAAGCTCCGGTAGAGCGTTCCTTGGAAATGGTTTGGTATCCGGTTACCACCACTTCGTCTAAGGTTTCCTTGTCGGGTTCCAGTTTGAAGTTGATTACTTCCTGTTTACCCAAGGGCATTTCAATGGTTTTGTAACCGATGAAGGATACCATGACGGTGTTATATTTCTCGTCGAATGTAAGAACATAGTTTCCGTTGACGTCGGAAGGTACTCCGGTGGTGGTTCCTTTCAGCCAGATGTTGGCTCCGGCGATGGGCTGGTTGTTTTCGTCCAGTACCTGACCTTTGATCGTGCGTGTTTTTTTCTTTTCCGGGGTGTCCGTCGCCGGTTTCGGCTTCACGATAACGATGTCGCTTTCGATTTCATAGGTGTAAGGCTGGTTTTTGAAAATAAGATCCAATGCCGTTTTTAACGGTTGGTTCTCGAATTTCAAGGTGACGTTTGAGGCTTTCTGAATTTCGACTTCGCTGTAAATGAATTTTACTTCGGTCTGTTCTTTGATTTGTTTGAATACTTCGCGAAGAGGTATATTCTTCACGTCCAGAGTCACTTTTTTCACGGGAGTGTCAGCGTAACTCCCCATGCCGAATACGAATAGGAAAATGAGTAATAAACTCAAATGCTGTTTCTTAAATGGATTTTTTTTCATAACATTGTACTTTAATTGTTTTTTCCACCTAGAGAATGGAATTAATTGTTTAAACGGGAGATGTTTGCAGCATCTTCCGCTTTCTTTATAATAATATTTCTTCCGGATATTTCGAATTTGATATTTGTTGTCTTGCCGATAATCGTGAGGACTTCTTCCAAGGTTTGGTTTCGCTTCACGATGCCTGTAAAGGGGTGCTCCCGGAACTCCGCCGCTTCAAAGGTGAATTGCACGTCGTACCAGCGGGACAGTTGTCGGGCAATGTATGATAAGGGCATATTCTCGTACTCGAAGGCTCCGCTAATCCATGAGGTATAGATTGATACATCGACTTTTTGTTTTTCCAGTTTGTCGGTCGTGTGGTCCATGATGGATTGTTCTCCCGGCGAGAGGCGAATTTTCGAGTTATTGTGTTCGAACTCGACACTTCCGGAGACGAGTGTGGTAATTGTTTTTTGTTCTTCGGGATAGGCTGTTATGTTGAATTTCGTGCCTAGTACCCGAATCCGGTCGTTGCCCGAATGCACGATGAACGGGCGGGATTTATCCGGCGCCACTTCCAAGTATATTTCTCCTTTCATGTAAATCTCCCTTGTATTCCCGGAAAATTGACTGGGGAATTGTATTTCGGAGGACGAGTTTATCCATACACGTGTGCCGTCTGCCAGCGTGAAACGGTATTCACCACCCGGGGGAACGGTAATCATGTGAAGCGGGGCGGTTTGCCCTGTTTCCCTGTTATCCTTGTTATATTGTAATCCTTCCAGAGAGTCGTTTACAATAGTCGAACCGTCGGGAGCCACGATGCGGGAAGATGTCGAGGAGGTTAGGTTGACAGTTTCGCCGTTGGCGTAGCTGAGTACAGCTTTCACGCTGCCGGGTTCGATTTGAGTTTGAGCAACTTGTTGCTCCGGGGCATACGTCGATCGTGTATCCGGGAATATAAAGAGCAGGATTAAAGCGACAGAGGCTGCAATAGCAGTTCCGATAATCCGGTGCAGGCGTCTGTTCTTCCGGCGAGTGTGTGTTAATGTTTCGGAGAAGTTTTCCCAAGCTTCTTGCGGTGAAAGTTTTTCTTGTGCCTGTATTGTTTTTAGTAGTTTCTCTGCTTCCCGGATATCCCGAAATAGTTTCCGGGCTTCCCTGTCATTGTCTATGAGATGGCGGAGTTGCTCCCGCGCCGCCGGGGAGAGGGTGCCGTTGCTGTATTCCGCTATCAGTTCGTATATTGTTTTATGCTCCATGTGTCACTGTTTTATATGATATTCCCAAAAAATTAGAATGGGTGACACGAATAGAATAAAATTTTGAAATTATTTTTCAGAATGCAGGAAAGAGAGAAAGAGGAGGGAGAATGTTTTGGTGTCTATTGACTTGCGCAAAGCTTCTAGCGCACGGGCGTAGTAGGTTTTCACGGTATTAACGGATATCTGCATTTCTTCCGCCACGGTTTTATAAGGCGTGTTATTGAAAATAATGGCTTTTAATACTTTTTGAGGATTGGTGGGGAGATTTTCTATCGCGGCGTATAGTTGTTCTTTGATTTTTTCGAGTTCTGCCTCGTCGTCATGAAGCATTTCATCCAGAAAGTCATCAATATGCAGTTCAATGTCTACGAAATAGGTTTTGCCTTTGTTTCTCATGAATTGTAAAGAGGCTTTACTTGCAGCGCCGAATAAATAGGAACGGATAGAGCCTGAAAACGGATGTCCCTTTTTGTTGTTCCAGAAAGAGATGAAGACGGATTGAACGATGTCTTTAGCGTCCTCGACGGAAAGAAGGTAGCGCATGACATAAGTGCATAACGGTTGATAGTAGATGTCAAACATTATTTTCATGCACCGTTCATCTCCGGCTGCCAGCAGGCGAATAATCGTTGATTCGGTTTTATCTGTCACTGTCGGTATTCCTTTTCGTAGAGTGGTAAAGTTAGTATTAATCCGGTAAAATGCAAAGGGGATGACATTACCGGAAACAAAAATCCCCCGAAAGATGTCTTTCAGGGGATTTCGTGAACTCGGCGGGAGTCGAACCCACAACCTCTTGGGCCGTAACCAAGTGCTCTATCCATTAAGCTACGAGTCCTTGTTTATTTTGCGTGGCAAAGGTATGGAATGTTCTTTGTTTATGCAAGAGTTTCGTGTTTTTTTTCAGATACTTTTTTTTATGTTTGAAAAATAACAAAGCGGGGTGCGTATAGTTTTTATTACTACTTTTGCGTTAGGTTGTTCAAGTACAAATAGAAGAATATGCTTAAATTTATAGTCGAGAAATTCAAGAGATATCATTTAAAGGATGTGGCAGTCAAGGACGAGCGGGTTTTGGCATTTCAAAATTTAGAGGCGGCGAAGGAATGTGTGTTGTTCTGGGTGGCTGATGATATTTCTTGGACAGAGGTAGATAAAATCAGAAAATCTCTGGCAAAGTATATGGAAGTGCATTTGCTTTCTTTTATCCGGCAGTCCAAATCGGTATTTGAACGCTCGGGAGACGCGTTGTACGCGGATGAGTCTTCTATTACGTATGGTGGGAAAATTCGGGATGCCAAGTTGCGGGAGGTGTTGAAGAAGACGGAAGGGGTGTTCATAGACATTTCTATGCAGCCCGATGTTTTGGGGGATTACATTGTACGATATGCCAAATCGCCGTGCAAGGTCGGTATATCCAGAGAGGGAGTGGAGCATGATATTATGTTTGCCAATGTCCGGAATACGGACGTTTTTGTAGATCGTTTGTTTAAGTTATTCACAAAGATTAATACGTATTGAGATGAAAAAGTTTTCGGGAGTAGGGGTTGCTTTGGTTACTCCGTTTGACGAAATGGGAAATATCGACGAAAGTTCTTTAAGAAACCTCGTGAATTACGTGATAGACGGTGGTGTCGATTATCTGGTGGCTTTGGGTACTACTTCGGAGGCCGCGACAATGACGGTAGAGGAGAGGGCTTACGTGGTGAATGTGATCACGGAGGAAAATGCCGGGCGGTTGCCGATTGTCTTGGGTGTTGGAGGAAATAACACGGCTCATGTCGTGGAGGAACTTGCCACGTTACCTTATTTAAGGCAGGGAGATGCAATATTGAGTGTTACACCTTATTATAATAAGCCTTCACAGCAGGGATTATATAATCATTTTAAAGCTATCGCGGAACATTCGCCTCTTCCGGTAATCTTGTACAATGTTCCGGGGCGTACTTCCGTGAATATGACGGCTGCAACCACGTTGCGACTGGCTCTTGATTTTGAAAATATTATCGCGATAAAAGAGGCTGCCGGTAATTTTGAACAGGCGACTTCCATTATTGCCGGGATGCCGGAGAATTTTATATTCCTTTCGGGTGACGACGGCATTGCCCTGCCCTTGATTTCTATTGGCGGGAGTGGGGTTATCTCTGTGATCGCGAACGTGTTGCCGTATGACTTTTCTACTATGGTGCATTTGGCTTTGGAAGGAGAATTTGGGGAAGCGAAAGATATCCACTTGCGCTTGGGTGAGATGTTCAAGGCTCTTTTCGAGGAGGGAAATCCTGCCGGGGTGAAAGCAGCCTTGCATGCCAAAGGGGTTATTGCCAGTCAAAAACTACGTTCGCCCTTGTGCGAGGTGAGTGATGCTTTGTACCAGAAATTGAAACGAGGTGTGTAAAACACACCTTCCATTTTAATCTATATATCCGGACTGGGAACGTCTCAGTCTTTTTAATTTGTATTGCCTGTACTGGAACAAGCCGATTAATAGTATAATGACAATAGGCAAGAAAAAGTTGAAATATTTCAAGAATGTCCGGTATGAATTACTTACCGGTTCTAATGTCTGATTCACTATATATTTGTTCCTCAATTTTATCAACCCGGAATCGTCAGCCAACCATTCGATAGAGTTTATGGCAAACCTGATGTTGTCTAGGCGAAGGGCATCGTAGTCATTGTCTTCCATGAAGCTGGCATTCGAGATGACGATGATAGCACTTTTGTCGTCTTCATTATTCAATAAGGCAGCCACGACGTTGTTCGGGCGGTTGAAGTCATGGCGGGTCCACGTCTTCTGTATGTCGAAGAACACGGGAACTTCCTGTACTCCCGATGTCGGGGAAGTTTTTGCCAACGGGGTGAACGTGTAGGCGGAAGTGGTTTTCACGTTTGTCATACTACTCGCGAAGAGTAGTGATATGGCATTCAATCCGTTTGTGATAACATGAGAACTGAATTTCTGTATGGTTGGCATATACGGAAAACTGACCTCACTTTGATATAGGAAAAAAGGTCCTTGAGATACCCGGATTCGTCCGCAATAGCTATCGATCACGAAGTCATAGTTGATCTTCAGTCCGAAGTTTTCCAGCATATCTTCAAGACCGACACGATTGATAAAACCGTTATTTTGACTTGCTGTGATTTGTCCGACCGCGTGATTCAGCGCGATATACAGTCTTCCGCCTTGCTTCAAGTATTCTTGGAGTCGTTTAATCTCTTCCTTGCTGAAACTGTCTCTGGGACCCATGATACAAATCACTTTGTAACGGTTCAAGTCTGTGAATTGGTCGATGTATAATGATTCCAAACGTGCGTTTCGGAAAAGTTCATGCCTGATTTGGGTGATCTTGTCGCGGAGCATTTCGTTGTGTCCCAGCAAGAAGCCGATATTCGGTTTTGTCGTGTCGCAGGCTTCTTTTAACATGCGAGTCACTTCGTATTCCAGCGGGGTATGCTGGCTGATAAGGGGGATGACCGATTTTTTGTTCCCGATTTGTATGACTGCCCCGAAGTAGATTTTTTGGATCTTCACCATATCTCTTTCCATGCTTTCTTGGGAGAAGGGATGTATGCCGGCTTCCAAGGCAAGTATTTCTCTCGAGTCGTTGTCCGGCGTGATGGTGGTGATCGTGAACGATTTGTTGCTAAGGGTTTTGTATTCTTTGAGCAAGTGTTTAAATTCCCGTCCCATTTTCATTTTGTCCTGCGAAAGTCCTTCAGACATGAAAAGGGTTACGGAAACGTCTTTATCGACTTTTTTAATCATATTTTTGCTCACGGGGCTCAACGAGTATTTCTTGTTGCTCGTGAGGTCTATTCTGGCAAAAACGAAATAGGAGACAATATTTACCGCTATCAGTGATAAAATCAGGAAGGTGGGGTTATATATGAATTTGTTTTTCATCACTAGGTATATATTAGGCTCTGGTTCGACTGATATAGTATCTCGCTAGCGCGAGGAACAAGGTTACAATACTGACGAAATATACAAAGTCTTTCGTGTCGATGACTCCGCGGGGAATGGCATCGAAATGTTCGCCCATGGATAAATAAGTAAACAGGGCAGCGATGAAACCGGAGCCGAACAGTCCCGCGATAAACTCGAACAGGAATTGGAACCATATCCCGATGGCAAAGGTGACGAAAAAAGCAACAATCGTGTTTGACGTCAATGACGATGCGAATATGCCCATGCTGATATAGCAACCGCTAACCAGTATTAGTCCGAGGTAGCCGCAAATCCCGGCAGCATAGTCCACATGCCCGAGTGATGTCAGCGTAATGTAATAGGGCAGAGTCAGTAACAGGCATAGAATGACTTGCAGGAGTATCGCGAAAAATTTACCGCAAAGGAATTGCCACGGTTTTATCGGTTTCGTGAACAGGAGTTCGAACGTGCCGTCCTTTCGTTCGTCCGATATGCTTTTCATCGTGAGCACGGGAACCATGAAAAAAAGCGTCCAGTAGAACACGTTGAACAAGTAACTCAAAGAGGCTTGTCCGGTGTAAAATACGTTTTTCCACGAGAACCAGCAGATGAATCCCGTTATGCAAAAGAAAACCGTGTAAATAATGTATATCGCGAGCGAGTTGAATGCGACTTTTAATTCTTTATCTATGATAACTTTTACTGCGCCCATGAATTATTCGTTTTGAGTGACTTTTCGAAATATATCTTCCAGTCTGGTCTGCACGGGAGTGAGTTCACTGATATACCAATCATGTTCCCGGCAGAGGTCAAATATGGTTCGTCCGATTTCCACGTCAGGTTTGCACTGGATCTCGAAGTTTTGCTCTTGGGTAATCTCCATGTGCAATATCTCCGGGAGCGTACATAAAGCATTGTGGATGACCGGTATGTCGTCCCCTTTGATGCCCAGTTTGAAACTGTAACCCGCGTCGGATTTCCGACGGAGTTCGGATGTCGTCCCGTTTGCCACGATCTTGCCATTACTCATGATCATTACCTGATCACAAGTCGTTTCAATCTCGGATAAAATATGAGAGCTTAGAATCACCGTTTTGTCTTCCCCGATGGTCTTGATGATTTTGCGGATAGCAAAGATCTGGTTCGGGTCGAGTCCGGTAGTCGGTTCGTCCAAAATAACAACTTCCGGATCATGAATAAGGGCTTGAGCGATTCCGACACGTTGCCGATAACCTTTGGATAGCTCGTGAATCTTTTTATGTTTCTCGTTATCAAGTCCGCACAACCGGATCATATCGAGTACCCGTGCCGTGATTTTGTATTTCGGGATGTCTTGAAGTTTACCGATAAAAAACAGGAAGTCGATCACGTTCATTTCCGAGTACAGCGGGTTGTGTTCCGGGAGGTAGCCGATGACCTTTTTGATTTTTCCTGCCTGCTTCCAGATGGAGTAATCGCCGAAATTGATATTCCCGCGTTCGGGCAAGAGGTAGCCTGACAATATTTTCATCGTGGTTGTTTTCCCGGCTCCGTTTGGTCCCAATAACCCAAGAACTTCCCCTCTTTTGGCTTTAAAAGAGATGGAATCCACGGCTTTGTGTCCTTCGAAAGACTTCGTTAATTTATCCACAATGACATCCATGGGCAGCTGTTATTTGTTTTCTACAAAAATAGTCATTCAAATTGATGATTTACGGCTTTAATAATCTTTAACCGAGTAATTAACAAGGTTTTAATCAATAGTGTTAAGTTTTTACATTTCTAGCGACAATCGTTTACTTGTGTTTATCGGATGATTCACGCACGATTAACTCGCAATTGACGATCTCTTTTCTTATCCTCGCGTGCCTGCTGTTTATGATTTGTTCGAACAATAATTCAGCCGCGGTTTTTCCTATTTTTTCCGGGAATTGATTTATCGAACTAACCGTGGGATTCATGTACCGGGAGCGTTTCGTGTTGGAGAACCCTACCACGGCAATGTCCTGCGGGATATTGAGTTTTTTCTCTTTTATCGCCTCAATCGCACCGATAGCCAGATCATCCGTGATACCGAATATGGCATCCGGTCTTTCCCGCGTTTCGAGTAATTGTAGCGTGGCCTGCTTGCCGGATTCAACGGTTAAGTCCGAACAGTAACGGATATAATTTTCCTTTATAGGTATATGATTTGCTTCCAGCGCTTTCCGGTAACCTTCCATGCGTTTGCCGCCGATGGCTATTTGTTCCGGTCCGGTTAATATGGCGATCTTTTTGCATCCGACCGACACGAGATGTTGTATCGCTTGGAAGGCAGCGGTAACACCGTCAGTCACGACTCTCGATACTCCTTCCACGGAACCCGTTGTGCGGTCGAATAATACCACGGGGATTCCGGATTCTTGGATTTGTTTCACGTGGTCAAATTCTTTTGTCTCGTGCGATAGAGCCATGATGATTCCGTCCGCCCGGTTTGCCAATAGGACGTCCACGCTTTTTTTCTCTTTCTCGAAGTTTTCGTTTGAGGAGATAACCAACACGTTGTACCCGTGACCGTCAGCTACTTCCTCGATTGTTTTTACCACGGTAGCGTAAAACGTGCTCACGATCTGGGGTACGATAACCCCGATCGAGTGGCTCTTGTGCGTTTTCAGCGCGACGGCAAGGGGATTGGGCTTGTACCCGAGTTGCTTGGCCAAGTCTTGCACTTTTTTGCGGGTTTTAGCGCTGATTTCATGATTGTCTTTCAAAGCACGGGAAACCGTTGATACCGATATTTTCAGTTTCTCCGCGATGTCCTTGATTGTTACAGGCTTCTGTGTTGTCATATACTTAATATGTTTGGGTCACGACTTTTTTTCTAATTTCGGGTAGGCTATACGGGCGTGATACACGTTGATCAACATTTCCGTGAATACTCGCTTCACGGTGGAGATGTCCCTGAATGTCAAGTCCGCGTTGGCGAATCTTCCTTCTTGAAGCATACCGTCTATAATATTATTTACAAGATTTGTCAAGTTTTCCTCATCCTTTACTTCCAGAGCTCGGGAAGCGGCTTCCACGGCATCCGCCATCATGACCACCGCACATTCTTTTTTCACAGGATCGGGACCGGGATAGGTAAATAGCGCTTCGTCTATTTCTTTATCCGGGTATTTGTTCTTGAACGAGTAGTAAAAATATTTCACCTTACTTTTGCCGTGGTGTGTGCGGATAAAGTTCTTGATGGCTTCCGGCAGTTTGTACTTGTTCGCCAGTTCAAGTCCTTGCGTGACGTGTGCGATGATAAGTTGGGCGCTCTCGTCAAAATCCAGATTACTGTGCGGGTTCAACCCACCGGTCTGGTTCTCGATGAACATGATCGGGTTGTAGGATTTACCGATGTCATGGTATAATGCCCCGGTACGTGCCAGCAGGGGACTGCCGCCGATATGGTAAATCGCCTCTTCCGCGAGGTTGGCAACCATGAGGGAGTGTTGAAAGGTTCCCGGTGCTTTTTTCGTGAGGTTACGCAATGCCGGGTGGTTCGGGTTCGAGAATTCCAGTAGACTGATTTCCGAGGTGTACCCGAAAAGTTTTTCCACGAGGTAGAGTGCCGGGTAAATCAAACTTAGTAATGCCGTGTTGATAAGCAACAGAAGGATGGCAAACAAGTGTTTGGGGGCAAATGTTCCTTCCTGTATAAGCGTGAAAGCCCCGTAAACAAGCACGTAAGTCAAGAATATCAAAGCCAGCGCGATGAATAATTGTGATCTGCGCTGCAAATGGGAGAGGCTGAACATGGCCACGATTCCCGCCGCTATCTGCATGAAGAAATACATGTAGTTGTTCGGGGCGTAGTACGAGATCAGCATGGTCGTGCCCAACAGCAGGTAAAGTGCCGGACGCGTGCCGAACAGTATGTTCACGATGAGCGGGAAGAACAGCACGGGTATCGCGAGAATATTTATATTCTGGAAATAACTGATACTGCCCACGGCAATGGTCAGCAGGAACATGCTATACAGGAAAAAGAAGTCTTTCGTGTTGTAGAAGAGCCTTTTTCTTGATATGTAAAGAAACATGGAAAAGCTGAGTATGGCAATCAGTGTCAGGATGGTTTGGGCGGCAGTGATTCTGATTCGGTCTACCGTCGAACCTAGACTTTGCTCGTGTTCTATACGGAAAGATTCCAGTACCTTGTATGTTTCGGGGGTGACCAGATCATTTCGGGAGATGATAATATCCCCTTTGTTTATCATGCCTTGTGTCGGCGTGATATTTTTCATGCTGGTTTCTACCGCCAGTCCTGTTTTGGTAAGGTCGTATTCCAGATTCGGGTTAATGTAGTTGTTCAATCCCATGCTGAGGATCTTTTCCTCGGTTGTTTTCGCGAGATGCAGACTTTGTACGTATTCTACCAGTGTTTCGTATGCTTGTTTCAGCGTGTAGACATTGGAGAATTTTTCCTCTTGGGCAATACCGTCCTTAACGACCAGAATGTTTTTGATTTTGTCTGTATTGAACTTTTCCGGCATTAGAAGTATTCCGCGAGAGTATATCTCTCGTAACTTTGTCACGATCTTGTTGATGTCGTTCCCGTTGAACAAAGTTTTGTACTCGCCTAATTTTTCAGCGAATTTGTTGATCTGTACATCCGAACTTGCTTCCGTGTAATTGAAAATGGGAGGTTGTTCTTCCCGGATCTTTTCAATTTCGGCTGTAATTTCCTCGGAACTTTTGTGCAAGGGGAAATCAATCGGGGCAATTAACGTTTCGTATTTCCACGGCATTCCTTTCTGGTAAGAGTATTTGAATCCCTCTATCTTGGGAAGTAGCAAAACTATTATACCGCAGATAATAATGATCGTACTGATTTTGAACACGTGTTGAATCGTACGATGTTTTCTATTTTTATTACTTAGCATGTTCGACTTTATAGAATTATCTTTGTTCAAAGATATAATAAAATTTTAAAGCCTCCTACGGGGAGGCTTTAAAATTGTTGCAAGTTACAAGTTGAGCCTTTGGCTCTGCAAGTTACAAGTTTTTGAATGAGTTCTTTTTAACCTGTAACTTGCAGAGCCAAAGGCTCAACCTGCAACCTGTAACGTTTGCCGTCGGCAAACACCTATTGCATTCCCGCGGTTTCCACTTCGGTGCTAACTTTCTTGATCAAGCCTTGGAGAACTGATCCGGGACCGATTTCAAGGAAGGAGGAAGCTCCGTCAGCCAGCATATTTTGCACGGTTTGAGTCCAACGCACGGATGCTGTCAATTGGTCTATCAAGTTTTGTTTGATTTCTTCCGGATCCGACACGGGTTTTGCATTTACGTTCTGGTAAACCGGGCAGATCGGTTTGGAGAAGTGCGTGTTTTTAATCGCGTCCGCCAATTCTTGACGGGCAGGCTCCATCAATGGGGAGTGGAATGCGCCGCCTACTTTCAACGGGAGAGCCCGTTTTGCTCCTGCCGCTTTCAATTTCTCGCAAGCCGCGGTGACGCCTTCTATGGTTCCGGAGATCACGATTTGTCCCGGGCTGTTGTAATTGGCGGGTACCACCACGTCATCAATTTCCTCTAGTGCTTTTTCCACGGTTTCATCCGGCAAACCTAGGATTGCCGCCATTGTTGACGGGCGTGCCTCGCATGCCTTTTGCATGGCAAGTGCCCGGGCGTGTACCAGACGTAATCCGTCTTCAAACGAGAGGGCGCCGTTAGCCACAAGCGCGGAAAATTCTCCCAGCGAGTGACCTGCAACCATGTCCGGTTTCTCGGTCAACGATTTGGCCAGTATCACGGAGTGAAGGAATATTGCCGGCTGGGTTACTTTGGTTTGTTTCAGGTCTTCGTCAGTTCCGTTGAACATCAGATCCGTGATGCGGAATCCCAGTATTTCGTTCGCTTTCTCGAATAATTCTTTCGCCTCGGGAGAGTTTTCATACAAGTCTTTACCCATTCCCACGAATTGAGCGCCTTGGCCCGGAAAAACAAATGCTTTTTTCATACTCGTTTTGTTTATTTCCTAATGAAATTTGTTACTAATTAATCGGATAAACTCCTCCCGCGTGGCAAGTTTCTCGAACGCGCCGCTAAAGTCGGAGGTTGTTGTTACCGAGTTTTGTTTTTGTACACCCCGCATCATCATACACATGTGCTGCGCCTCGATCACCACGGCAACGCCCAAGGGATTGAGGGTATTTTGAATACAATTTTTTATGTCGTTCGTCAGTCTTTCCTGTACCTGTAATCTTCTGGAGAAGGCTTCCACTACCCGTGCTATTTTACTTAGTCCCGTGATGTACCCGTTCGGGATATACGCCACGTGTGCCCGCCCGATGAAGGGCAGCATGTGATGTTCGCAAAGGGAATATATCTCGATGTCTTTCACGATCACCATTTGGCGGTAGTCTTCTTTGAAGAGGGCGGAACGCAGGATTTCTTCCGGGTTTTCATGATATCCCCTTGTCATGAATTGCATGGCTTTCGCTACACGGTACGGGGTTTTTATCAATCCTTCCCTGTCTGCATCCTCACCCAGCAGTTTCAGTATTTCTTTATAATGGTAACTTAATTGTTCCGTTTTTGTTTTATTGTAATATTCTACCTTGCGGTAAAATTCTTCTTCGTCATCCAATTCCGTGTATTTCATTCAAACTCTCTTTTAGGTGCTTGATTCATCACTCGCATCAGTGATGGAAAATTCGATACAAAGTAAAATATAATAATCGAGAATTGAAAATTTAGATTACCCGTTTTCCATCCCCGTACAATCTGTTTATCCACATGGCAAAGAGTTTATCCGTAACCATGAAGACTTTATTTATTTCGGTGATGGTATCTTTGTCGAGCAATTTTTTCATGGCCGACTGCACCGAACTCGCCGAGCTGAGGCTATGGCGTTTGATAAACTCGGCAGAAGTGATACGCTCGCTTTCCCCTTCTTTAGCAATGGCATAAAGTAATTCTTTTTGTTTCTCGGGAATGTTCGACAGTATCTCTCGAAAAATCGTGTCGTTCGCGCTCACCATGTTATCAACGGCTTCTCTTATAGTAGCCAACGTGCATCTTTCCCCTCGCGGGGTATTGGAGAAAGCCTCGTTAAAAGTCTTTTGGATGTAAAACGTGTGCCCTTTGAACAATTGGTAGACTTTTTCAATATCTTCTTTCCCGATATACCTGCCTCTGCTCTCGAAATGCTGGGCAACAAACGGGATATACATTTCCGGTACAATGGCTTTCAGTTCCAGTAAATCCGCGCTATGATAAAACGGGCGTGCGGTCGAGAGAAACATCTCGTG
The DNA here is from genome assembly GCF_022132345.1 of Butyricimonas sp. DFI.6.44. Classification (NCBI taxonomy): domain Bacteria; kingdom Pseudomonadati; phylum Bacteroidota; class Bacteroidia; order Bacteroidales; family Odoribacteraceae; genus Butyricimonas; species Butyricimonas sp. DFI.6.44. The sequence goes on from NZ_JAKNJD010000010.1 coordinate 19,212, forward strand.
CATCATGTGTCGCTCGCTACCCGCGAAGATGAAGTTGCTGTTCCTGATTTTTTGAATGTGGGTGCGCAGCAGAGCCTCGATGTTCTTTTCGGGGTATTTGGCTATTTGTTGAAATTCATCGATGGCCACGATACACGGTTTGTCAGCGTTAGCCAGGTAGTTGAATATTTCGTCCAGCGTGTATTCGGGGCGGTTGATATCACCCAGTTCCACGTTGAAAGTCGGGGTACCGGAAATCGGGTCGAACCCGAATTTCCCGTTAATGGATTTTACGGTTTGGATGAACAGGTTTGCCATTTTGCGACTGCGGGGTAATAGCGTCTCGTAAATTTCCCGCCCTAACAGATAGGTGAATTCCCGCAAACTCGACGTGTGTAGGATATCAATGAAAAAGGTATAGTATCTCTTTTTTATTTCCGGTTTCTCGTAACAAAATTGTATGAGCCCGGTTTTCCCCATTCGGCGCGGGGATATGATTACCAGATTATTGCCATTGGTAATGGATTTTATCAATCGTGAGGATTCCTGTACCCGGTCGCAGAAGTATTCCGGTTCGATTTTGCCGGTTACGATAAAGGGATTTATTTCTTTTACCATTTTCGTGAACTTTGTCACAAAGGTAATTATTTGAATCGAATTATGCAAATCGAATAATTCAATTTGCATAATATTATCCCCACCCGAGAACGACACGCCCCTTAAACCTTGGTGTCTGCTTCGGGCAATCCTTCTCGCGGCGTGATTTGCCCCACGTGCACGTGTTGACTAGGAGAGAATCTGGAATTGTCTTCGCTGCTAAAGAATATGTACAGGTGGGCATCTTGCCCGATTTCTTCGTTGAGCGAGAACTCTCCTTGCAATTCACCGCGTACGCCTTTTACTTGGCAGGCAAGGCGAGGTATTCGAGGGTCATTGTCATAGATCACTCCCACTTGCAATTTATCCGTGCTTGCCGTGGTTTTCCATGCCCGTTCCTCTTGCCATGAAACGGTAAAACGGTTCGTTTCCCGTGAAACTTTCAATTCCCGGGGAAGTGCCAGCGTACCGTCCGTGAACGTGAAGTTTTCGAAATCGGCGATTTCGCCTCCATCACCGAAGTTGTGGAAATTTCTTGAAAAGAATACGTTCGATGCGTATCGTCCCTCTGCTTTTGCCACGATGCGCCATATCTCGGGTGATACTTGCTTGGCGAATGTCATGTAAAAAACTTGCACAGCCTTGAAGCGTGTCGTGACAGCCCGTTGCTTGGGGGTGCGTCCCTCGACTTCCCATTTCCGTTTTTTACCGGGAATGGCATACCGTCGGGCGTACATATTGTCGCCTCTCGTGTAGAAGATAAGGTTGTTTTGTTTTCCTTGGAATAATCTGTTGATAAAATCTTTTACTTTCATACTATAATGTTTAATGTATTTGACGGTCTTGTTCGTACATTTATATGTTTTTGGTGATGAGGGGGGAGTCCGTAAACTCCCTCCCTTGTTCGTGTTAAACCTCTTCTGTTATCGTGATGCAAACAGATGGAGAAGCTAACTTCCCGTTTGCGCTCGTGGCGAAGACGTACACTTTTATGTTGTCCATTTCCCAGTTTGCCGGCAGGCTTGTGCTTGTCGAACCGCCTTCCCCGCGTTCGCGAAGGGGGATTATCCGGCATACGTCTCGTTGGGTGTTCAACAACACGGCGTACGTCTTGTCATCTGTGTTACAATACCCGAAATCTTCCATGCTCGTGTTTTCGAACATGATTTTTGAAGCCGAAGCACTGTAAGTAGCGGTGACCTCCGGTTCCACGAGTGCTCCTTGAGCGCATAACAATTGCTCGTAGTTCACCGTCACCGTGTTGTCTTTTTCCACCGTACAAATCCCTTTGTTCAAGGACATGAAGACATTTGCCGGTGATAGCCCTCTTTTGCGTTGCGGGAACCCGAGGTGAATAGCCGGGACAAGTCCTTTGCTTAATTCTATCAGCCTTTTGAACTTCATCCGTTGAGCGACGGCTGCCGGAGCGTCGGAAACTTTCCCGTTCGAGGAACTTTTGCGAGCCATATTCTCGCTTTTGCGTATGTAGTAACTAATTTTACCAATACGTCCCCGATAGCTCTCTATCGGGTCTGGACTAATTTTAGCCATAACTTTAAAATTTAAAAATTAGTAATATGTTTCTCCCACCAACACGCTTGGGCGGGAGGTAAGAATTTGATTTCTTACGAAATTTTATTCTTACATGAGGTATATTACTACACAAGGGGTGAAATTTGCACTTTTACGAGAAAAAAATGAGTGGAAACGGAAAATATTTTGTTTCGTGCAGATTAATAGGTAGTTATTTATGGAGGTGGGTCACTACACACCTCCATATTGATAGCGATTTCATCTTTCCATCATATTGCACAACCGGGCGATTAACTCTGGCGTGGGTAATTTATCTGGGGCTTGATATTGGAAATGGCTCGTGAACAGCACTAGCGTCCCTTTCAGGTTGGTTTCCAACAGCTCGTTGTAGCTTATTCGGTCCATGTGATCTACCAGTCCCGTGATGCGGCACAGCTCACCGCAAGGGAGTGATTCCACGTGCTCGAAGCAGTACCCCATCCAGATGTTGGAGTCCGCCTTTGCCTCTCTACCCCAGAAGCACCATGAGCCTCTATTCTTTACCATGATAAACCGTGGGCGCACCACTTGCTCGATAAAAAGTTGATTCAACCGCAAATTCTCGGCAACTAGCTCAAGACCTTTTGCGTCTTTGCAAAATTTCCATACCATTTGCTGATCCGTTTCCCGGAAATTCAGCAAATCTATGTATGCCACCTCTTTTTTATATTCCTTTGGGAAAAGTTTATCGAAAGCTAAAAAGTAACGGTCTTCCCCGCCTTCCACGATTCCTTGGTAATCATACTCGCACACGAAATTCTCACGAGCCTCATCCCCTTGCCGGAACGACGGGTTCATTCCCGTCACTAAAATCCGGTGCGGCGTTTCTATCTTCGAGTAACAAATACCCCGGTCGAGGATATTGTTTAACTCCTCGGAGGTCATTTGTCCTTGGAATTTCTTCCAAATGTTTAATAATCTTTCTTGTTGCATAGTTATAAGTTTTACGTTGTTAACTCAAAATATAAGCATCCAAAGTTACTAAAAATTGATTTCGGTAATACTTTTTATATGCCACTTTAGGATTTCCTGATAAATGGAACTAGTTCCAATGGGTACTTCAAAATCATATTGTTTCATTCCTGATGGTGGTTCACCAAAAGCATAACGATCGAACGAGAAATTATTGGCATTAGTTCTTTTTATTTTTATTTTGTCAAAAGAATGTCCCACATAATATGGGGTTGAACCGATTGCAGGTCCTTGGTATAGATGTGCAAAAGCATATTTGTCAATAAAGACAAGGTTCGTTCCCAAAATAAGATTATCGAAATAACTATCACGACCAGCCTCAAGTCTATAACTAAATGCTCTTTCCCCGATAACTTCAACTTTGTCTGGAATAATTAAATCACCTGTAAAAAAGTTTCCTTCAAATGCCGTTTCTCCAATATAAACAACACTTTCAGGAATAACAAGATTACCAGTGAAATGTCTACTTGAAAATGCACCATGAGGAATCGTATCCAAATTCGCATTAATTCGCAATGTCCCTCTGTTTTTGAAATAGTCATCTCCATAATGATTAAAAGCCCAATATCCTATTTTTTGAATATTGGCGGGGATAATTAAATCTCCTTTAGCATTTTCGCAATATTGAAAAGTCATAGGGTAGATTTCTTTTATTCCTGTGCCTAATGTTAATTTACCATCAAATCCTGAATAATAAAACGCACGTTCTCCAAGAAATGTTGTTTCGTTAGGGATAGTAATATCCCCTCTTAATTTTTCTGTATGAGCAAATGCACCTGCTCCAATATATTCAACAGAATTAGGAATGATTAGAGAGGTTATTTTACTTTCGGAGAAGGCTCCAATACCAATTTTTTTTACGGTTGGAGGTATATCAATCGTCGTTATTGAACTACAATGAAATGCACTATTCTCAATTTCAATTAGTTTTGATGGTAATATGATTGAAGAAATTGTTGAGCGGTAGTTGATTGCGGAATTGTTGAAAGCATCAGGGGGAATTGTGGCATCCGTTAGCCCACTTAAATCAACATGTTTTAATATGGGTAGGGTATTGATAAAATCGTAATCAGCTTTATTTAAGGAACCGGTAATTGTTATTTCTTCTATCAGATTAATATCTTCGTTAGGTACAAATTGGCTAAGAGTTCCGGGAATTGCCACGTGAAAAACATTTTTTACGATGCCTCTTTGTTGGGTGATTAGTATTGATTCTGAATATTTTTCATGTTTGTCAATTAAACGTATTGTTGCGGAACGTTCTGCTGAGGTCGCATTGAGTTGTGCAATAAAGGAAATAACCTCTCTTCGCATGCTACTTCTGGCGATAGGCGTAGCTACGCTTAACCATGTTTTTGCTTCGTCAGGAATATCTATTGTGTATTCGATATTTGTTGTGAGCTCCACGTCTATTTTACCTCCTTCATATCCCACGTGATAATTTTTTGTTGTTATGCTGATGATTCCTTCAAAAAAATTGATAGAACGTATTATAGTGTGTCCTTTACCATCTGAAATCAAGATCAAGACTTCGCTTTCCAAAACATCGTTGGGAGTTGTGATTATAATTGTACCTCGTGTATGATTTATTAGCTCTACTTTAGCATGGAAACCGTCTTGTGCAATTATCTTAATTGTCGTGTTTTCATCGGAACCGACTAAACTGTAGTCAATAAAGTAAGTTGTATTTGGATGGACGCAAATATCTTCTAGTTCAACAAAATTGATGGCGAGAGGTTTATATTTTGGAATTGAAATTGTTGTTGAATGTCCTGTCAATCTTATATGTAAGTAATCTTCATCTTCTGTAATCTCTTGAAAGAAGGAACTATCACTTTCTCCTGTAGCTTTCCCCAATTGTTGCCAAGTATTTTCATTGTCATACGAAACGTACCAGTATCCCTCCTCTATTTTTAAAACAGGAGTAATCCCTTCTTGCCCTGGTGTGCCATTCTGCCCGGGTTGTCCGTTTTTCCCGTTGGTTCCTTCTGCCTTGATTTTTTGGTTGTAATCATCCAAAAGCCAAGTGCCATTCAGGGTCCAGTAATAGACGCCATCCGTATCTTGTTTTATCCCGATAACAGGAGTCACCCCGTCTTCTCCCTTGTCACCGGTGGCTTGCCCCAGTAGACTCCAGTTTGTCCCGTTGTCAAAGGACACGAACCAGTTTCCAAATTCGATTTTGAATTGTGGGGTGATGCCGGCATCGCCTTGTTGTCCTTGATCTCCTGTCGCCTGTCCCAGATCCTTCCACGTGGAGCCCTTGTCCCATGAAATCATCCATCTGCCATTTTGGATTTTTAAGTCAGGGGTGACACCCGGTAGTCCCGCTTCTCCCTTGTCGCCGGTTGCCTGTCCTGCGTCCTCCCACGTGGAACCGTTGTCCCATGATAGCATCCATCTGCCGTTTTCAATTTTGAATTGTGGGGTAATACCGTTATCCCCTTGCTCTCCTTTTTCTCCAGCTTTCCCGTGGTAGATGGTGATCGGTTTGTTTTTAACGAAAGTGATTGTGTACCCGATCGTGGTGCTTCCCTCTGTGATAGGGGTAACTCCTGTGATGTAATCGTTTTGTTGCAACGCATTGATGATCGTCTGCATGGACGAGATATTGGTGTTCATCTGGGCGCACAACTTTTCAAGAGAGCTTAATCTTCCGTCTAAATCCGCTATTTGTTCGCGTAATTCACTGTCATCGAAATCATCTTTGCATCCTGCAAAAGAAACGCATAGGAGCGAAAGCCATATCAAGTGCCGGCACTTGAAAAAACGAGTAAATAAATTCCACATACAACCATACTTTTGTAACCCTAATTCCCTGAAGGTAAATTATTATAAAAGAAATAGCGTGGGAACTTTCAGTTTATCCATCTTGAGGTATCGCCAAACACCCTTGCAAAAATAAACAGTCACCCCACGCTAAACCATGTATAGTGTAGATAACTATATGGCAAGCATGAGCGTTTGTACCGTTTATCCCTTTGCAAAAAAATTGGCGATTTTCATGATGAGGATAAAACTAAACGCTTTTCATTAAATTGTCATCATTTAGATTGTTCTAAACGACTCACAAATATAAAGAATAATTAGCATTTTACAAACACTCACGGGGGTGACCGCATCACAAATTTACAATAAACGTTAGAATAAAAAGAATTTAGGTTAACCTATTTTGGCTTTGCGAAAGGAGAATATTGAAATTTACTATAGAAGAAAGTGCGAGAGGGGGTGTTAGAGTATATTTTGTGTTATTGAAAAAATGTTATCGAATGTTTAGTAGAAAAAATCTTCTATAGAAAAAAATTTATATAACCGAAGGGTTGCCGAAAAATTGCCGGCAACCCTTCGGTTTTTACATCATTCGCCACGGTCGGGTGGGCAATTGGGAATATCATAGGTTATTAATCTCTTCGATGGTTAGCCCGGTACTTTCCACGATAGTATTAATAGGTATGCCTATTTTTTTTAGATTGCGGGCTACTTCCATAAGACCTTCAACTCTTCCTTCAGCCTTTCCTTCAGCTTTTCCCTCGACCCTTCCTTCTGCTCTTCCTTCCGCTCTTCCCTCAATCAATCCTTCCAGCTTTGCCGTGCCTAAAACATCGTTTTGGATCATGATTGCATCTACATGGCGGTCATAGGCTTCCCGTTCTGCTTTGTCCATATTGTAATATATTAGTTTTTGTCGGGCTTCCGCTAATCCCGGGGCTTGCGTGTCGGGACGGATATGCCCGTTTTTCAGGTAATCGAGCCACTCTTCCAGAGGGGTTACCGCTACCTTGTCAAATTCGTTTAGCCGGATGAGAATATACTCGGGGAATATCTCAGAGGGAAGCCTCCGGGTGATGGTATCTTTCTCTTTCGTTGTGATCTGTAACAAATCTCCGGTGTGTACTCCCACGAATGAATTTTGTCCGTGATAGAGATAGTCGTCCCCCTTGCCAATGTCAAAATAAAGTATACTGATAGAATACACTTTTTTCACTTCTGAGTAAATATGCCCTAGCTCGATGTGCTCGGTAATCGCCTTGGCAACTCCGTAAAGGATACGCTCGAGATAGTATAGTTCGCGGGTAACCTGCACCTCGACAATGATAATCTCGTCCTCGTTGTCGCGAGCCTTGATGTCGACCCGGTTAAACTTGTCATCCTCGTGTCGTTGATTACTCTCGCTCTCGAGAATCTCTATAATGTGGATCTCTTTGTTGAGCAACACGGTTAAAAGCCCTTCGAGTACCCCGAAATTCGCTTTGTTCCTGAGTAGACGTTTGATGGCCCAGTCAAATCGTATGTACCTGTCGTGTAATTCCATAATGCGAACAATTAGTAATCTCACAAAGTTATTATTTTTTTGGAACATTCACGTTAATCGTGATATTATTCTTGTACACTTCTCTTGCCCTTTCGGCTGGCACAAGGGGATGAATTGCCGGACATTTATCCGTCATCTATTGTATTCGGGAATAGATGATGGATAGATGATCAATAGTTGATGGATAGATGTTTGTCGGAAGGGTAAGAGAAGGGAAGGAGAAATATTGAATTTTTCGGCGTGATAACGCATATATATATCTTGAAAAAATGTATCTTTAACAAATTAAAAATGTTGAATATGGAGTGGTTCGTGTTATTCATGCTCATTGCGATAGGTTTTATCCTGTTGATTCTTGAGTTTCTCGTGTTTCCCGGGGTGAATGTAGCCGGGATACTTGGCATCGGTTGTGTGGCGGTAGCGATTTACGTGGCTTATTCTACCATGGGCACTACGGTGGGACATTTTACCTTGCTCGGGACGGCGATTTGCGGGTTCGGGGTGACGTGGTACGCCTTGCGCTCGAAGACATGGAAGCGGATGCAATTGAATAGCCAGATTGATAGTGCCGTGGAAGGTGTCGACGATTCGATTAAAGAAGGTGATGTCGGGGTGGCGCAAGGGCGTTTGGCCCCGATGGGAAAAGTCCGGGTTGGTGACAACGTGGTGGAAGCGGAATCTCGCTCGGGGTACGTGGAGGAGAACCGGGAGGTAGTAGTAGTGAAGGTGTATAAAAATAAGATAATTGTTAAACTAAAAACAGAATAAAGGATGGATAATAGCAGTTTGTTTTTTCTGGTAGCGGTCATCGCGGGTGGATTGTTCTTGCTTTGGATGATTCTCTACTTCATTCCGATCGGGTTGTGGTTTCAGGCGTTGGTGTCCGATGTAAAGGTGTCATTATTGCAACTCGTGTTGATGCGTTGGAGAAAAGTGCCGCCTACTATCATCGTGCGTGCCATGATCGAGGGCAAGAAAGCCGGATTGGAACTTTATCGCGATCTTCTGGAAGCCCATTATCTGGCAGGAGGTCACGTGGCTCAAGTGGTACACGCTTTGGTGTCGGCGTCCAAGGCGAATATTGATTTGACATTCCAGATTGCCACGGCGGTAGACTTGGCTGGTCGTGACGTGTTCGAGGCGGTGCAAATGAGCGTGAACCCGAAAGTGATTAATACTCCTCCCGTTGCCGCTGTGGCAAAGGACGGTATCCAGTTGATCGCTAAAGCGCGGGTTACCGTGCGAGCGAATATCCGCCAGTTGGTCGGGGGTGCCGGGGAGGAAACTATTTTGGCTCGTGTCGGCGAAGGTATCGTGTCGTCTATCGGTTCTGCCGGTTCGCACAAGGAAGTATTGGAGAACCCAGATTCTATATCGAAAGTGGTGTTGAGCAAGGGATTGGATTCCGGTACCGCTTTTGAAATCTTGTCTATTGATATCGCCGATATCGACATCGGTAAGAATATCGGTGCCGAGTTGCAGACAGACCAAGCAGAGGCAGATTTGAAGATTGCCCAAGCGAAGGCAGAGGAACGTCGCGCCATGGCAGTTGCCACCGAACACGAGATGAAGGCTCTGGCACAAGAGATGCGCGCCCGGGTGATCGAGGCGGAAGCCGAAGTGCCGCGCGCTATGGCAGAAGCTTTCCGTAACGGTAATCTCGGTATCATGGATTACTATAAAATGAAGAATATCGAGGCGGACACGAGTATGCGGGAGTCGATCGCTAAGCCGAACGATAAGAAGAATACGCAGAAGTGATATGCATTTTCAAGTTTCTAAAAAAAAGTGCACAATCTCATGACCTTGATTGTGCACTTTTTTGTTATATGCCTAATACAATATTAGCGTCAATATTTAATTTCTTGCTAATTTCACGAGCCACTTTTAAAGTCGGTTCGCTTCGCCCTGTCAAGTAGTCGCTAATTCTTGAGGGACTAACTCCCAATAATTCAGATAATTTTATTTGGTTGAGTCCCATTTCATACATTCTTAATTTGATGATATCTACTAATGAAGGAGATTGTATGGGATAATGTATGTCTTCATATTCCTCTACTAGAGCGGACAATATATCCAATTCTATTAAGTTTTTGTCATCTAAAGGGGTGTTGTCATCAACTAATGGAAGAAGTTCCTCTATTCTTTCCATTGTTGCCCTGTAAGCTAGCTCGTTCTGTATCTTTCCCATAATCAAGTATTTTTAGCGTCTATTCTATCGTATTCGGCATGTGTGCCAATAAAGCGAATTAATACTGTTTTTATTGTGAATTTGATCACTACAATTAGTCTGTAATTATTACCTTTAATGTTGAACACGTAGTGTTGGTTACCTACATTGTCCACGCTATTAAAAGTTTTCTTCATGTCAGCAAAACATGTCCATTCAGCTTTTTTTGTTTTTTGATACCACTCTTCAAGCGCGACTTCGGCTTCTTTATTGTTGGTACAGTATTCTGTTATTTTACTCTTGGCGATTATTCTCATGTTTGCTTTCTTTTCACAAAGGTAATATTATTATTTTGAAAAACAAAATATAATTCTAATTTTCAATATCACGAAAGAAGAAAGAGCCGGGTAAATCTCGTAAGTTGTACCGGGAGGCCATGACTTCGCCGTAGGCTCCGCAGGAGCGGATGGCGATGAGGTCGCCTCGTCGGGTGGCGGGGAGTTCCCGGTCTTTGCCGAAGCAGTCGGAGGATTCGCATATCGGGCCCACGATATCGTATTTTTCGTACGGTTGTATGGAGGTGAGGTTTTCGATGCGATGGAATGCTTGGTAAAGGGCGGGACGCAGGAGGTCGTTCATTCCGGCGTCGAGTATCACGAATTTTTTGTGCTTGCCTTCTTTCACGTAGAGTACGCGGGAAACGAGTGAGCCGCATTGTCCCACGAGAGAGCGTCCCAACTCGAAATGCAGTTGCTGTCCGGGTTGGGCTTCGAAGAAATCGGCGAATGTCTGGAAATAAGAAGCGAAGTCCGGGATTAACCCGCAGGAGGGGCAGTCGTAATTGATACCCAAGCCGCCTCCGAAATTGACGTGGGGGAGGATAATACCCTGTTCTTTCAGACGAGCCTGTATTTCGTTTACCCGCAGGCAAAGTCCTCGGAACACGGTGAGGTCGGTGATTTGGGAACCGATGTGGAAATGTAACCCGATAAGACGGATGTTTTCCAATTCCCGGCAGACGGCGATGGCGTGCTCCAAGTCATAAAGGTAGAAGCCGAATTTGTTTTCTTCTATTCCCGTGGTGATGTAATGGTGCGTGTGGGCGTCCACGTTCGGGTTGACGCGAAGGGCGATAGATGCTTTTTTACCGAGTTCCCCGGCGAGCGTGTTGATTACCTCTATTTCCGGCAGTGATTCGCAGTTAAAGCAGAATATGTCTTTTCCCAGCGCGAGTCGGATTTCGTCATCACTTTTGCCTACTCCGGCATACACGATCCGGTTGGGGTGGAAGCCGTATTCGACGGCTCGAGCAACTTCGTTGCCGCTGACACAATCGGCTCCTATTCCATAATCTTGGATGATTTCAAGTATTCTAGGGTTAGCATTGGCTTTCACGGCATAGTGTAAATGGAAACCGTGGCGGTTGGCCTCTTGTGTCGCGGATTGGAGGGTTGCCCGCAAAAGTGCGGTGTCGTAATAATAGAATGGTGTTTTTAAAGATTGAAATGTTTTGACGGTTTCTATATTCATTTTCAATTAGGTTTATAAGGTTTGTAAAGTTTATAAGGTTTATAAGGTTTATTTTGTTGTCATATATTATACTTTATGAACCTTACGAACTTTATAAACTTTATGAACTCAATTAAATAATCTCTCGCTAAGGTCTTGTAAAGCACGTTGTTTGTCTTCCTGTTTAACGAGCAGGGAGATGCTGTGTTCGCTTGCCCCGTAGGAGATCATGTGTAACGGGATGTCTTGCAGAGCGGTGAGGGCTTGGGCGGCGAGGCCGTTGTTGTTGATGGAGCAGTCACCGACGATGCAGATGATGGACAGGTTTTCTTCTACCTCGATTGTCCCGTATTTGGTCAAATCTTTTTTGATATCTTCCAGATGGCAGGTATTGTCGATGGTTAGCGAGATGGCTACTTCGGAGGTAGCTATCATGTCAATCGGTGTTTTCCATGACTCGAATATCTCGAATACTTTGCGAACGAAGCCGTATGCCAGAAGCATGTTGCTGGATTTTACCTTGATAGCGGTAATCCCGTCTTTGGCGGCGACAGCCTTGAAGTTTCGTACCGGACTTTCTTTGGTGATCAGGGTTCCCTCGTCACCGGGGTTCATTGTGTTTTTCATGCGGACGGGGATGTTTGCCCTTTTTGCCGGTTGTATACTTGACGGGTGCAGGATTTTTGCCCCGAAGTACGCCAATTCCGCCGCTTCGTCGAAAGAGAGGCTCCGGAGTGGTTGGGTGTTTTTCACGTAACGGGGATCGTTGTTGTGTACACCGTCGATGTCTGTCCATATCTGTATCTCGCCGGCATTGACGGCAGCCCCGATCAAGGCGGCGGAGTAGTCACTGCCTCCTCTTTTTAAATTATCGATTTCCCCGTAGGCGTTGCGACAGATGAATCCTTGGGTGATGATGATGCGTTCGGTGGTCGGGTTGGAAAGCAGGCGCTTCAAGTTTTGTTCGATGTAGAAATAATCCGGCTCGCAATCCTTGTCGATACGCATGAAGTCGAGGGCGGAGAGTAATGTCGAGGGGATGCCTTGTTCTTGCAGGTAGTAGTGCATGAGGGTGGTGGAGATGATTTCTCCCTGTGCCACGACGGCTTTCTCTTGCAGGGGATAAAAGTCTTTATTAATAAAGGAACGGAGATAGGTGAAGATGGTTTGCACGAATTCCTGTCCCTTGTGCTTGTAATCCTCCGTGTCGTAGAGTTCGCTAATGGTCATCAGGTAATCGAGTTCCAGATTCTGTATCGCGGTCAGGGCTTCCTGACGATCGTTCCGGTAGAGGTTGTTCGTGATGTCAACCAGCGTGTTGGTGGTTCCCGACATGGCGGAGAGTACCACGATTTTGGGTTGCTCGTCCGAGATGAGTTGTGCCACTTCTTTGATTCGCGGAGCGCTACCGACAGAGGTGCCTCCAAATTTCAGTACATTCATAATGTTTTATTTTTGTTTTATCCGTTCATTTTTTTCGCATGAAAAAAGCCCGTGTAATCACACAGGCTTCTTCGTCAGTTTTTTTCACAACAGTACGTTAGCCTGCAAAGAGCCTTTGCATGCACATCATCATATGTTTATATTTGTTTGTATTTTGAGTCATCATACTACTTTTGTGTTTTCACGATGCAAATATTGCATATAGAATTTGAAAAAACAAGACCTTGTTAAAATATTAACGATTGGGGAAACGGCATTCATTTTTTTAACGCCGTATCCTCAAGTGGTTTTGCCACGTTGCAGAGTTACAGGTTATGGAAGATAACAGCCGTCCAGTTGTCTTTTATCTTGTGGGATTGATATTTGAGTCCCAGACTTTCAGCTTTGTCCCGGATCATGGGGATATCTTCCGTGTAGAATCCGCTCATGATGAGGTAACCGTTCGGGTTCAATACATTCACGTAGGCGTGCATGTCGTTGAGCAGGATGTTGCGGTTGATGTTGGCAAGGATGATGTCGTAACGTTCTTTGCCGTCCAATAGAGCGGCGTCACCGATCAGTACACGGATGTTTTGCACGTTGTTGGTGGCGATGTTCTCCATGGCATTGTTATAAGCCCACTCGTCGATGTCGATTCCGGTGAGGGTGGTCGCCCCGGCTTGTGCCGCCATAATAGACAGGATTCCCGTGCCGCACCCCATGTCGAGTACTTTTTTCCCCTTGAATTCGGGTTTCATGTCAAGTATGTTTTCCAGCATCAGTGCCGTGGTGGCGTGGTGTCCGGTACCGAAACTCATTTTCGGGTCGATGATGATTTCGTGTTCGATGTTATCAATCGAGGGGTGGAAACCCGCCCGCACCAGAATACGATCTTGAACGAGTATGGGGGTGAAGTTTTCTTCCCATATTTTGTTCCAGTCTTGGTTCTCGATTTCGGCTTTCTCCCATGTAATGGTGTACAGAGAGCGGAAGAAAGAGAGGATTTCCATTTCTTCAACTTGTTCCGGCTTGAAATCTTTTGATGGGATGTAGGCTTTGAAACCGTCGTCCGTGTACGAGAAACTGTCGTAACCGAGGTTGCCTAATTCGGCGATGAGTGCATCGGCAATGTCCTCCACGTGGGGAGTGATATGGAAAGTAAGTTCTGTATAAAACATGCTATCTGATTTTTTTGCAAATGTAGCAAAAAATAGTCAAAAGTCCGTAAGGTCCATAAAGTCTATAAGGTTGCAAAGTCATGGTGCCCTCCGGACGATTTCACCGACAGTTCTGTTATCGTGAACAAAACGCCCCGTGGGGGCAATGGACTTTTGACCTTATGGATCTTATAGGCTTTACGGACTTATTTGCTCTTCACATGAGTTTCTCCAGTTTATTCAACGATTGAGCGATCTCCTGATCTGAAAGTTCGAAATTTTGCAAGTTACCTCCAAGGTATTGCTCGTAAGCGAATAAATCGATCATTCCGTGTCCGGATAGGTTGAAAAGGATTGTTTTAGCTTTCCCTTCTTCCTTGGCGATTTTTGCTTCGCGAATAGCTTGGGCGATGGCATGGGTGGATTCCGGTGCGGGAATGATGCCTTCGGTTTTAGCGAACAGGATTCCTGCCTCGAATGTTTCCAGTTGGGGTATCGCGACGGCTTCCATGAGTTGATCTTTCAATAATTGACTGACCAGAACTCCCGCGCCGTGATAACGCAGGCCACCCGCGTGAATACTTGCCGGCTGGAAGTCGTGTCCCAGCGTGTACATGGGGAGTAATGGCGTGAGACCGACGGTGTCGCCGAAGTCATACTGGAATTTTCCGCGAGTGAGTTTCGGGCAGGATTGAGGTTCCACGGCGATAACCCGGGTGTGTTTGCCTTCTTTCAAGTTGCGACGGATAAAGGGAAAACTGATTCCGGCGAAGTTAGAGCCGCCGCCAAAGCAACCGATCACGATATCCGGTTCATCTCCCGCTTTCTCCATTTGTAACAGTGCTTCCTCTCCGATGATTGTCTGGTGTAACAACACGTGGTTCAACACGCTTCCGAGGGAGTAATTCGTCAGCGGGTCTTGTGCGGCTAATTCAACGGCTTCGGAAATGGCTATTCCCAAGCTGCCGGGGGAATCGGGAAATTCACTCAATATCTTTCTTCCGGCTGCCGTCAGTTCGCTCGGGGAGGGGATCACGTCGGAACCCCACGTGTTCATCATGAGTTTGCGGTAGGGTTTCTGGTTGTAGCTGACCTTGACCATGAAGACTTTCAGATCCAGACCGAAATGCTGGCAGGCAAAACTGAGTGCCGTACCCCATTGTCCGCCACCGGTTTCCGTGGTGATTCGTTTGATTCCCTGTTTATAATTGTAATAGGCTTGAGCGATTGCCGTGTTCGGTTTGTGTGAACCGGCAGGACTCGTTCCCTCGTTTTTGAAATAGATTTTTGCCGGGGTGTCGAGAGCTTTTTCCAACGCGTAAGCCCGCACGAGAGGGGTTGATCTCCAGATTTTGTACAAGTCTTGTACTTCGTCGGGGATCTCGATATACCGTTCCGTGGAAAATTCTTGTTTTGCCAGTTCTTCGGCAAACAGCGGGTAAAGGTCTTCCGGCTTCAACGGTTGTTTCGTGCCCGGGTGAAGCGGGGGGAGAGGTTTGTTCGGCATATCGGCCGCGATGTTATACCATGTTGTCGGCATTTCTTGCTCCGTGAGCAGGATTTTCTTGATCTGTTTCATGTTTTCTGATTTTAATAGTGAATAAAAAAGAAGAGAGCCTATTGCTAGTAAACAATAGGCTCTCTCTATATCTTCAATTATGCAATACAATCACATAACCTCATTGTTTACTATGAAGTTTAAAGAGGTGCCACCACCAAGTAAGGGCTATGTGTTGATTGTATATCATAATCTTTCTTTCTCTTTGTTCGGTGCAAAACTAGGCATTGATTTTCTTTTTTCCAAATTCAAAGTAAAAAATAATGTTGTCAGGTATTAATTCTTTCACGAAAATAACGCTTCACTATTGCCGTTTATGGAATTAATTGCTTACATTTGCAGCATCCCACTCGAATTAAGATAAATGAACGTGTATTGCACAGAAGAGATTGCCTCCGGTGTGCTATGCACGTTTTATTAAATTCGGAGTGGGATCTTAGTTTAATAAGAAGCCGGAGGCATTTCTTTTGTTAGTTTAAACGATGCAAGTAAGATATTGTTATGTTTTCCGTAACAATTTTTGAAAATTCTAAATTTGTCAAGGTGGGGCCGTGATGGTTACCCACCTTATTTTTGTAACATATTGTCAATTATGCTCGTAGTATTTATTATTGTATTCTAGCTAAACTAAAATTAATTATGATGAGAACTTTTGGAAGAATTGAATGGATTTGCATGGTGACTATTGTTGCCGGATTGGCATTGGCTTCTTGCGGGAATAGCCAGAAGAGTAAGGTACAATCGGGTAATCAAGCCCAGCAACCGGCAGGCGCTGTCATCGAGGAGTCGGAGGTAGTCGTGGAGGTGGATAGTATTGCACCTGATTCTACCGCGGTGAAAGTGAAAAAGTAAAGGAGGGGGGCGAAACACCCCCTCTCGTCCATAAGGTCTGAAAGTCCATAATGTCGTAAGGTCAAATGTATCGAAAGAATTGATTTATATCATTATGTTATAAATCATGGACTTTACAGACTTTAGGAGCCGAAGGCTCGACTTTATGGACATTACAGACTGGAGGTGTGTCAAAACACACCTCCTTTATAGTATCATTTGTGGCATAAATTCGAAACTGTTGTATTTGGGACGTAGTCTGTCCGTGTTGTAGAATTTCTGGACATCCACGAGTTTCTTGCTGCTGGTCACGATTTCGATGGGAGCGTTGTCATAGCGTCCGTTACGCAGGATAACCAGTCGCCCGTGCAATCCTTTATTTATCAAGTCAAGTGCAAGGTTACCGTATGCCATGGGAACGATGGAATCAAGCGCGTCCGGATCTCCACAGCGTACAAGATAACCTAGTTTTTGGGTTATAGTGTTGATCACTTGCCCGTGATTGAATTGCGGGGTAAGTTCCTTGAGTTGTTCGGAAATCATGTTCCCGATGCCTCCCAGCTTCTTGTGCCCGAACATATCTGTTTCTTCGCTTTGGAATATCATGTTCCCGCCGCAGAAGGTAGCCCCTTCCGACACGAGGACTACCGAGTATTTGCTTGGGTTCGTGAAACGGTCTTCACAAAGTAATTCGGTTAGGCGCTCGATATTGAATTCGTATTCCGGGATCACGCAACGATTGGCCGCACCTGCCAGCGTGGGTAGCATGGCGGTGAAACCGGCATAACGCCCGAATACTTCCAGCACGAGAATACGTTCGTGTGATCCGGCAGAAGTGCGCAAGTCATGCGTGAGTGAAATCGTTCTGGTGATGCAAGTGCTGAAACCGATACAATAATCGGTTCCCGGTACGTCATTGTCCATTGTCTTGGGAATGGCGACCACCTTGACACTTTCTTTGCTCAGACGGACGGCGTAACTCAGTGTGTCGTCGCCCCCGATCGGTATCAGGTAATCTATCCCCATAAATTCGAGATTTTTCAGAACCTCCGGGGTTAAATCATTGATATCGTCCGAGTATTGTTCTTGCAGGTGTTTCGGCACGTTAGCCCTCGGAACGTGTGAAGCCCGCGTGCGTGACGTGTGAAGAAATGTACCTCCCGTGCGCCCTGCTTTGTTCACGATTTCTTCGGTTAACTCGAAGAAATTGTTGGAGTTATCGTATTCCGGGTCCCGCACGATGTCTATCAGACCACCCCAACCTCTTCGTATCCCGATCACTTTATACCCTTCGCGTAAGGCTCTGATGGTTACCGCCCGTATAGCGGGGTTCAAGCCGGGAACATCGCCTCCTCCGGTGAGTATTCCTATGATTCCTCTTGTTTTTTGTGGTACCATAATTGTAGTAGCTTTATGTTAGTAAAATCGAACTAATATACATGAATTAATTTAATTAATACGTTAATTTCCTTATTAAAGTCAGTATATTTGTCCGTTTTTTATCGAGAAAACATATATTATTTGAAAAATGGAGAGTTTGCTTGTTTTTTGGGAAGAGTCGGGTATATTGAAGTACGGGGCAATCGCGTTGCTCGTGTTGTTATGTATATATATGTACTTGATTATTCGACGGGTGATTATCGTGTCCCGGAAGGATAAACGGCTTGATAAGCCGGAAGGGGAGGGGGTATCCGTTATTATTACCGCTCATAATAACGCGGAGGCTTTGAGGAGAAATCTGCCTAGTTTCTTGATGCAAGCCTATGGTAAATACGAGGTTATCGTGGTGGATGAATGTTCGGAGGATGACACGCAGGATGTGTTGGCGGAGATTCAGAAAGATTATCCGGAGTTGCGGTGTACGCGTATTTTTCCCGACACGAAATTTCGTTTCACGAAAAAATTGGCCATAAATATAGGTGTACTCGCGGCAAAATATGATATTCTGTTGTTCTC
Source organism: Butyricimonas sp. DFI.6.44 (assembly GCF_022132345.1). Lineage (NCBI taxonomy): Bacteria > Pseudomonadati > Bacteroidota > Bacteroidia > Bacteroidales > Odoribacteraceae > Butyricimonas > Butyricimonas sp. DFI.6.44. The sequence continues at coordinate 37,247 of NZ_JAKNJD010000010.1, forward strand.
CGAGATACATTGTCGTCCTGCCACGATGCATTGGGTGGAGACTATGCAATCTTATTTTGATGAAAACACGGCGGTAGTTGTCGGTTACGCGAATTACGCCCCGGGTGAGCATAATATCACTACATGGCGGGCTTTCCGTTTTCTCCGTTTTTTAGAAATGTTAGTCTTGGTAAAAAATAAAAAATATATTTTCGGTGATGGATGTAACATGGCTTACCGAAAATCGTATTACATTAAAAACCGCGGGTTCGCGAAGAACTCACAATCGTATTTGGGATATGATAATGATATGGTTAATGAATTGTCGAAGTTCGGAATGGTTAAAACAATAAAGTGTCCGGATACGTACGTGATAATTGATAAAAGTGACAAAAAAGGAGAGGTAAACGAAATATCGTATTATTATGCTAGTAAGATGAGATTGACAATGACGGAGAGATTAGGAATAGATAAAGGTATAATAGTGCGTTTAATTTTTTATGCGCTCTCTATTTATTTGATTTTCACTGGCGTGTATCCGGTATATTTGTCCGTGATAATGATTATAGCATTTTTAACGGATTTTGTTTTGCTAAATATTTGCGCTATTTGTCTGAAACAAAAAAAATTATTCCTAACTTCGTTTATTATTAGTACAGTCGGTTTTGTTTATCGATGGTACTGGAATGGATATTCATTTTTTAATAAAAAGAAATGGAGCTGAATAACAACTTGTCAGAGAAAGCTCTCTACGATTACAAAGTCGTGAAAAGAGCAATAACGGGAGATGAAAAAGCCTATGCCGAATTATTTAAGCGGTATAAGGACTCAGTGTACTTTATGATACTGAAGATGGTGAATAACAGAACAGATGCGGAGGACTTGATGTTCGAGGCATTCGAGAAAGCTTTCGCGAGTTTGAATTACTATTCGCCTCAGTTTGCATTCAGTACTTGGTTGTTTAAAATCGCTTCTAATAACACGATTGATTTTATTCGGAAGAAGAAAGCGAAAATTGTTTCCTTGGATAAGGATGATATTAATCCTGACGATCGCGGGTATATTAACAGTGTGCCGGCTGACGTACTGACCCCGGAAGAGGAAACGATACGCAAGCAACGGGCTGAGTTCATGCGGGAAAAAGTCGCTATGCTGAAAGGCCGTTACCGTCAATTGATAGAATTACGTTATTTTGAGGAGTATTCTTACGAAGAAATTGCACAGGAGCTGGCAATCCCGCTAGGGACGGTGAAAGCTCAATTATTTCGGGCTAGGGAGTTGTTGCTGAATATTTTGCAGAACACGGAAATAGCCAGAGAAAATGAGAGGGCATAGCCTTTTTATCCTTCTGATTTTTTTATGCCTTGGTTTACGGGGGCAAGACACGAATGACCGGGATATATTTGTTACGGGGGTGATTTGTGACCGGGATAGCGTACAGCCTCTGCCTGACGCTATTTATCGTTTCGGGCAGGAGGTTCGGGGCGTGGATAACCAAGGACGATTTTCCGTGCATGTAAAGGTCGGCGACACGTTGTATTTTTCGCACGTTGGTTTTGAACCCGTGCGAATCGTTGTTTCCGATACTTTGAAAAAGGATGATTATCTTTTAGGCATTTTCATGGTACGGGATACTATTCAATTGGCTGAAGTCGTTGTGTTGCCCCGTTTCTTCATGGAAGATTTCAAGATGGATTCCGATCTGATCACTGCCCATAATAATATGAAAGGTGCTGTTAATGCGGCATCCCGCCCAGTGAAAGAGATGGACCGGGAGATGAACCAGAAGATGGTTATCTCCGATTTAGCCCGAAAAGTGGAGATGAAAGGCATGGTTGATGTTAAGCTGGGGATAGGAACGCAGTCTTACACGGCGTTGAAAGGTTTAATGCGGTCACGGCGTATGGCGGATAAAGGGAAAGTGATAAGAGTACAGGAAATAGACTTGTTAAAGAAAATTTTTTATATAGAAAAAAGAGAAAAAACGGATAACTAAAGGAAGAAAGATTATCTTTGTATTTGAAACAAGCCACGTGTGGGCAGAGTTTCCAGTGAAGCAATTTATTAATATCAAAGTTACGTTTTTATGAAGAATTTGTCGATAGGATTAAATGTGTTATTGTTGATTGCCGTAATTGTTTTATACATATTACATTTCTCCGGGAGTAGTAAGAGTACGAGCAGTCAAGACGGGGTTGCAACTGTAAACGCGGATGCAAAAATTGTCTACATTAACATGGATACTTTGCTTAATAAGTATACTCAATCAAGGGAGTTGAACGAGGCGTTTTTGAAAAAACTCGAAGCGAATCGCACGGAATTGAACGTGAAAGCAAAAAATCTTGATCGCGAAATTGCCGAGTTCCAACATAAAGTAGAGAATGGCGGATTCCTTACTCGCGAAAGAGCTGAACAGGCTCAAACGGAGTTGTTGATTAAACAGCAGAATCTGCAAAAACTGCAACAGGAGATGAGCGAGAACGCTCAACGGGAACAAATGGAAATCAATCGTAAATTGTACGATGCCATTACAAATTTCTTGACGGATTATAATAAATCAAGAGGCTATCAGTTGATATTAAGTACTACTTTAGGCGGAAACGTGTTGTTTGCCCAAGATGGTTTTAATATTACCAACGAGGTGGTAAGCTTGTTGAATGCCCAATATCAAAAGAAATAAGCGTTTAATAATATACGGGGGAAGGCTGAGAAATCAGCCTTTTCTTTTATCTAATAGAAAGAAAATGAATTTTAAATATACGGTTGATATTGCGGCAGACTCGGAAGAGGTGTTCACTGCGTTGACAAATCCTTTCCAGATAGAAATATGGAGTGGTTATCCTGCCGAGATGAAAGCGGAAGAAGGATTTGTGTTTTCCTTGTGGGAAGGTGATATATGCGGGGTAAATCTGGAAGTGAAACCGAATCGTCTGCTTGTACAAGAGTGGTTCTTCGGTGATACGGCAGAACGTTCCATCGTGACGTTGAAACTGAAGAAAGTCGGAGAACAGACTCAGGTAGAACTGGAACACACGAATATTCCTGATGACGTGTTCGAGGAAATCGTGGAGGGATGGAAAGAGTATTACTTGGGCTCTATAAAAGGTATGTTGGAAATGTACTAATCGTAAATCAGTAAAAATACGGATTATACATCCGAATCCGGATAGTAATTTTGTCTTGTAAATTATTCACTAACTAATAGATTATTTTGCATGAGCAAGTTAAAGATTTCGGAAGATTGGACTTCTACTATCGTCGGGTGGTTTATCATCCTTTTGATTGTATTTCAATTGAAACCGCATTGGCCTTCGTTCAGTTGGCCTGATGCCGATGCATTAATGAATAAGGTATTTACTCTGGATAATGTGGGGCATGCTTTGATTGTATTCTGCTTCATGTTTTTCATGGCGTTGCTGGCAGGAATGTTGGCAGGGAAAAAGTTTAAGATGATCGCGGCCAGTTTTCCCGTGGTATTCTTTCTGACTCTTCTGGCTATGGTTGTCGGGGGAAATAAGTTTCTGAAAGATTGGGGTTTCGAAACCGTGATATTCAGTCTTTTGATCGGGCTTTTTATTAGTAACGTGTTTTCTATTCCCAAGTGGTTGAAGGAATCACTTTCTTCAGAATTGTTCGTGAAAATCGGGTTGGTATTGTTGGGAACTTCCGTACTTTTCGGTGATTTGTTGAAAGCCGGTTCGTTAGGTTTGATACAGTCTTGCGTGGTTGTTTTCACCGTTTGGAACTTCTGTTTCTGGTTGTGTCGAAAGATGAAGATTGATAAAGAGATGTCATTGATGCTTTCCAGTGCCGTTTCTATTTGTGGTGTTTCGGCGGCTGTCGCGACAGCCGGTGCGATTAAAGGAGATAAGAAGAAATTGTCTTACGTGGTATCTCTGGTATTAGTGGTGGCTGTCCCGATGATTTTAATTATGCCGGGACTGGCGAAGCTGATGGGGTTGCCGGAAGATATGGCAGGTGCTTGGATCGGGGGGACAATCGACACGACAGGAGCCGTGGCAGCGACGGGAGCCATATACGGGGAGGTGGCGTTACAAACGAGTACTATCGTGAAGTTCTCGCAAAATGTGCTTTTGGGTGTTGCCGCTTTTCTGATCAGTATATATTGGTCGTACTCGAAGAAAGAGGTGGCGGAAGAGAAACCTACATTAAAGGTTATCTGGCTGCGGTTTCCCAAATTTGTATTGGGATTTGTTGCTGCTTCTGTTGTCTTTTCGTTCTTCGTGGCCCCGGAAATCGTGTCTGAAGCAAAGCCTATATTAAAAAATATTCAGGGAATGTGGTTTGCTCTTGCTTTCATGTCTATCGGTCTGGAAACCGATTTCAAGAGTCTGATCACGTCAGAAAATCGTCGTTCTACTTATGCTTTCTTGGGAGCGCAAGCCTTTAACGTGGTGTTCACGTTGTTAGTGGCTTGGATACTTTTCGGACTAATAGCATAGTTCGTAAAGTTCATAAGGTTTGTAAAGTTTATAAAGTTGAAGAGCAAAAACTTTATGAACTTTATGAACCTTATGAACTTTATAAACTAAATATGATTGTATTACCGATATTGTTTGTAATTTTGTCCGTAATTTTTGAAGTTAAACGCAAAAAATAATAGAAGATGAAATTTTTTATTGATACGGCAAATCTTGATCAGATTCGGGAAGCTAATGACTTGGGAGTATTGGATGGAGTGACTACCAACCCGTCATTAATGGCAAAAGAAGGTATTAAAGGTGACGAGAATTGTAGAAAACATTACGTTGAGATTTGCAATATCGTGGATGGTGATGTAAGTGCTGAAGTAATCGCCACGGATTACGAGGGAATGATTAAAGAAGGGGAGGAACTGGCCGCTTTGCATCCGAATATTGTTGTAAAAGTTCCTTGTATTGCTGACGGAATCAAGGCTATCAAGTATTTCACGAATAAAGGTATCCGTACGAATTGCACGTTGGTGTTCTCTCCGGGACAGGCATTGTTGGCTGCTAAGGCCGGTGCCACGTATGTTTCGCCTTTCGTGGGACGTTTGGATGATATCAGTAGCGACGGTATCGAGTTGGTGGAGAAGATCGTGGATATGTATGCTTACTACGGGTTTAATACGCAGGTTTTGGCTGCTTCTATCCGCCACACGCAACATATTATACAATGTATCGAGGCTGGTGCTGATGTGGCAACTTGTCCGTTGAGTGCAATCAAAGGATTGTTGAAACACCCGTTGACAGATTCCGGTTTGGCAACATTTCTGGCAGATCACAAGAAAGTAAATTCATAAATTCGCGATAATGCTTGTACGCTTATTCGAGGATAATCCTAATGATAGGGAAATTCGGAAGATCGTTGAGCTCTTACGTGATGGTGGTATTATCATCTACCCGACCGATACTATTTACGCGATAGGGTGTGATATTAATAGTGTGAAGGCTGTGCAGCGAGTATCGGCTATACGTAAAGTGAAGCCGGAGAAAGCTAATTTCTCGATGATATGCAAGGATTTGGGAAATATTGCGGCATACGCTAAGGTAACAAACGAGGAATTCCGGTTGATGAAGCAATGTTTGCCCGGACCTTTCACTTTCGTGTTGCCTGCCACGAGCAAATTGCCTAACGCGTTGATGAATAAACGTAAGACTATCGGTATCCGTATTCCGAAAAATTTTATCGTACAAGCTATCGTGGACGAGCTAGGTGGACCGTTGTTGACAACATCCGTGAAGGCGGAGGAGGGAGAAGTTGAAGAATATATCACTGATCCCGAGTTAATCCACGAGAAATACGGTCGCTTGGTCGATTTGGTTATCGACGGCGGTTATGGAAATAATATCCCTTCCACCGTTATCGACTGCACGGGCGATGAGATTGTTGTCACCCGACAGGGATTAGGTGAATTATAAAATAAAAAAGGACTTCGAGCGGAAGTCCTTTTTTATTTATTTCTTCCAGAAAGCTCTACTGAATAATACCAGTACGGTGAATACTTCCAAACGCCCAACCATCATCAGTATGGATAAGAATATTTTCGCGAAGTCATTCAAGTGTGCGAAATTGCTCATGGGGCCAATCTCGCCGAATCCGGGACCTACGTTACTCATACTTGTTATAACAGCACTACAAGCCGTGGCAATATCTTCCGTGAACAAGGACATGATAACACTGGATATCCCGAAGATGAAGATATAAAGGATAAAGAAACCCATGACTCCAGTCATTATATTGGGATGTATGCTCTTCCCGTTGTATTTCACGTTAATGATTGCGTTCGGGTGAATGATGCGTTTCATTTCAATAAATGAGTTCTTGAACAGCAGATTCAGTCGGATACATTTTAAACCGCCGGATGTAGAGCCCGCGCAGGCTCCTATAAATAGAAGTACGAAAATAATCACACCTAGTAAAGGAGGCCATAACAAATAGTCTGCCGTGGCAAATCCTGTCGTCGTGAGAATCGAAACAACTTGGAAGAGGGCTTCCCGAATGCTTAATTCCAAATCATCATACCCCTTGAAATATAGTACACATGATATCATAGCACTTGCTATGAGAATGATGAAGAAGTAAAGTTTAAATTCTTCATCACGGAATAATTTTTTGATTTTCCCGTGAATGGCAACATACATCAGACCAAAGTTAGTTCCCGCGATAAACATGAAAATAATGACAACATACTGTATATAAGCCGAGTTCCAATAAGCAAGGCTATCTTGTTTCGTGGAATATCCCCCGGTAGCCATCGTCGTGAATGAATGGCAGATGGCATCAAACAAATCCATTTTACCGAGAAGTAACAACAAGGTCTGGGCTACCGTGAGTGATATGTAAAGATACCACATACGGCGGGCGGTGGAGGTGAATGTCGCGGTGAATTTGTCATGCGTGGGACCGGGAACTTCGGCGACAAACAGGTCGCGGCCTTCAATACCGAGTCCGGGTAGTATTGCCAGCAATAGCACGATAATACCCATACCTCCCATCCATTGGGTTAGCGAACGCCAGAATAACGTGGCATGTGGTAAAGCCTCGATGTCATTTACAACGCTCGAACCGGTAGTCGTGAATCCGGACATGGTTTCGAATATAGCATCCGGAATGGAAGGAATCGTACCTCCCAACAAAAAAGGCAAACAACCGAATATGGTGAACATTACCCAAGTGGTAGTGACAATAAAATACCCGTCTTTCTTGGCAAGAACCCGATCTTTTACCTTGACCGTGAAAGCCATAAGGCTTCCTGCGGCAAGAGTGATGGCGGTAGAATATGTAAATGCCATCATATCATTTTCTCCGTATATCAAGGCGACAATGATACAGATCATCAGAAAAGCACTTTCGACGAGCAAAAGTTTTCCTATAATGTTGGTTATAAACCTGAAGTTGATCATCGTTGAAATAATTTGATTACTTTCTTCACCGCACTGGGTAGAGCGAAGATGACAACTTTGTCGTCAGCCTCGATCTGCACGTCGCCTTTGGCAATGATGGCATCCCCGTTACGGATGACTCCCCCGACAGTAGCATTTTCCGGAAAATTCATATCGGCCAATGTTTTCCGGGTAATTTTGGAACCCGCTTCTGCCGTGACTTCAAATACCTCAGCTTCCGAGAACGTGAGGAATTTCAAGTGTTTCACGTCTACATTCATGGTGTAACGGTATATGTGTGAAGCGGCTATCAATTTAGTGTTTACCAGCGTTCCGATCCCGATGTTTTCGGCAAGGTCGATGTAGTCGATATTCTCAACTTCGGCAACACTTTTTTTAACTCCTAACTTTTTGGCTAATAGACAAGAGAGAATGTTTGTCTCTGACGAATGCGTGACGCTGATAAAAGCATCGGTATTTTTGATACCTTCTTCCCGGAGCAAGGCGAGGTCGCGACCGTCACCGTTGATTACCAGTGTCGATTTTAATTTATCGGCGATAAGGATACATTTCTCACGGTCTTTTTCTATAATCTTGACATTGTAGTTTTTTTCAAGCAAAGAGGCTGTCTTTATTCCGATTCGGGAACCTCCCACGATAACGACATTCTTAACCTCGTATTGTGATTTGCCGCAAAGGGCGAATACATTCGGTACATAGAAAGGTTTCGTCACGATGAAAACAAGATCGCCGTACCGGAAAGAATCATTTCCCCTCGGGATGATAGTGCGCTCGGCACGTTTGATGGCAACGACACGGAAATGTTGTGCCCCGTATCTTTCTGCCATTTTGATCAACGTGAGGTTGAGTACCGGGGCATTTTCCCATAATTTGATACCGAGTAATTGCAATCGACCGTCGGAAAATTCATGTAACTGGCGGGAACCGCTTTGCTTCAAGGAAGCAACGATTTCTTCCGCGGCCAGACGTTCCGGGTAGATTAAGGAATCGATACCGATCATCTTCAAGTATTCCGTATTTTCGCTCTCCAGATATTCGCTATTGTTAACCCGCGCGATAGTTTGTTTCGCTCCTAACTTTTTGGCTAAAATGGCAGAGTTGATATTTTGATCTTCCTGATGATTTACCGCGATGAACAGGTCACACTTGTGTACTCCGGCATCTTTAAGCGCACCGATAGAAGTACATGATCCCACGATAGACATGACATCGAGTTGGCTGCCAAGTAATTCCAGCTTTTCTTCGTCGTTGTCGATCAGCATGATATTATGTTCCTGCTTACTAAGCATCGTCGCGAGATGTGTCCCCACTTCTCCTGCTCCCGCTATTACTATGTCCATTTTCGTTAGGTGTTAATTAACTGGCAAAATAAAGAATTATAATCCGAATTACATAGAAAAATGAACCAATTTTTATTTTAAGGGAATCACGATAGAGCCTAGTTCATTTGTTTTAAATAGAGGGATTTGCTTTTGAATGCAAAATTCGTCCCATGCCCGGATACATCGGGGGGTATTGGATTGGTCTATAATGATTTGACTTGGAAATGACGATTGTGTCGTATCCGAGATAGGGAAAATATTTCCCGTGATAATGAGTATTCCTTGGTCGGGTATAGTGGGACATGTACCATCTGCAATTGTAATTGTTTGTTTACGAGTTTGCAGTTGCTTATTCGTGTAAATGATTTGGTCCCCGATGAATCCGTCATGCTCGGGAAGCGGTTGCAGGTCATTTGCTATCGTGTATGTCAACTGGCTTGGGATGGTATCCGTATTTTTCAGTAGAGAATAGTATCCCTTGTGATTCAAGAGTATCACGGAATGACGATATCTATTGTAAACAACGATTTCTTGTCGGTTTTGCTTGTGGAACGTGTAACCGTAGATGAAAATAACAAGCAAACATGTCGAGGCTAGAAACAAGTGGGCAATCCGGCGTTGTCGGCTGGTCACGTATAAGATAAATGATAAAGTTATAATATATATAAGGATGATATGGAAGGATGTCGGGTATAATTCTGTCAGATTTATGGCGATACCGGAAAATATTCGGAGGCAATAAAGCAGGATTTGAGTGATACCTGTTACAAGATACGCGAGATAACTGCCGATAAGAGAGGGTAACACGAGTAGGATTGCCCCGAGATAGAGTAATAGTGTGGCAACCGGTACGGCGACGAGATTGAATAGAATGCCGTTTAAACTGATCGTGTGGAAATAGTATGCAGTAATCGGGAGAGTCAGAATTTGCGCGGAAAAGCTGACGGCGAGGAGGGGGTATATCTTCCGTGTGAGCCGGGGAAGCGCCTTACGCTTAATGGTTATTAACGGATAGACAAGTATAATTCCAGTGTAGGCGGCATACGACATTTGAAAACTCACGGAATACAGTAATGTCGGTTGGATAAGCAAGGTGAAGAATGCTGCTGCCGCGATAGCGTTTAAAGGTACATAATCCAGACGGAATGCTTCTCCTATAATAATGAAACTCAATATAGTTGCTGCCCTGCAGGCGGAAGGTGATAAGCCGGTAATACCCGTGATCAACCATAACAATGGAATCAGTGCGAGGGTGAATCTGCGATCGCGTAGTTTGAAAAGACGTAACCCGTAAAGTAGTAAAAGATAAATAGCCCCGATATGTAATCCGGAAATGGCAAGCAGGTGAATGGTTCCCGTGTCTTGGAATAATTGTTTCGTGCCGGGAGTCAGATTTTGGCGATCTCCAAGACAGAGGGCTGCAAGCAGGTTATAGGTTGTGCTGTCCGGCACGACAGTTGACAATTTATGTAACAAATGCTGTTGCAGGGAATGACAAAAAGAGTACAAATCTTCCGAGTGTCCTATTCGTGTCGGAGTCGAAATCGGAATCGCTTGGGCTTGAATATTTTGGTGACGGAGGTACGTGTTGTAATCAAATTCATGTGGATTGCCCGTGGCTGACAGCAAATAGACTCTGGCGTCAAACAGGAGCGAATCGCCGACAGAAAACCGGATAGAATCCCGGTATCGCGTGAAGATGCGAATCCCGTTTGAGGAGATAATTGCTTTGTCGGGTGGAGTGATCCGTTCACAGCGTCCTTGCAGCGTGTAGACGTTACCCGGCACGAATGGCAGGTTTTGCGGGCGATGGCAATACACGCCTGTCAAGAAAATGAACAGAAACGAGAAAATAGAAAATAATTTTCCGTAACGTGTACGGGCAACTCCTGTCAATAGAAGGAGTGAACCTATAATCGAGTAAAGGATAAATCGGGAGGGAATGTCAAACATCCATTCACTGGCAAGAATTCCTGCGATTAAAGGAATCACGAGGAAAAGGAATGGATACCGATGCCAGTGAATGGGACGCATAGGCGTAGCCTCGGCTATTTCGGCAAAACTACCCGGTAGTTTTGTTTGAATTTCCCGGCACTGATATTACTCAACTTCCCTTTTAATAAACGTTTTTTCAGAGCAGACAAGTGGTCCGTGAACATGATTCCGTCCAAGTGATCATATTCGTGTTGGATGATGCGTGCGCAGGTGCCCGTGAATTCTTCCACGTGTTCTACCCAGTTCTCGTCCCGATAGGCGATTTTTATATGATCTTTTCTCATCACGTCCTCGTGAATGCCGGGAATACTCAAGCAGCCTTCATTGAAAGGCACCTCTTCCCCGGAACGTTCCAGTATATGCGCGTTGATAAAAGCTTTCTTGAAATCTTTACAGTCCGGGTCAATTTCTTCAAATGGGCTTCCGTCAATCACGAAAATGCGTATGTTTTTCCCGACTTGCGGGGCAGCTAATCCCACCCCGTCTGACTCGTACATGGTTTGCCACATGTCATCGAGCAGTCTGCTTAACCCCTCGTATTCCGGGGTAATGTCCTCGGATACTTTCCGAAGTTTCGGATGTCCGTAAATGTAAATAGGTAACAGCATATTAAATATTCATGTTTCTTTGTGATTCCATGTAGGATTGCAATATGATCGTGGCACTGATGGCGTCGATAACTGCTTTATCCTGACGTTGTTTTTTCTTGGCTCCTCCTTCTAGCAACGCCTTGTGTGCCAAGACTGAGGTGAAGCGTTCGTCATACATGACGATGGGGATGTCCGGGAGTTTACGTTTGAGTGCGACGAGAAACGGCTTGATGTAAGTCATGCTTTCAGAGTCCGTGTTATTCATTTGTTTGGGGTGTCCCACGACAAAAAGGTCTACCTTTTCTTTCGAGCAGTAATCTTGTAGAAATTGTAAAACCTCGTGTGATTTGACTGTCGTTAGACTGTTGGCGATGATCTTGCATGGATCCGTGACCGCTATGCCAACCCTTTTTTTCCCGTAATCAATAGCAACAATCCTTCCCAATACCCTATTCCTTTACGATAATAAAAATATCCTCGTTCTCTTTTTTCATCAAGTACTGTTCTCTGGCGAACTTTTCGAGGTTATCCCGATTCCCTAACAATTCATCTTTTTTGCGTTTATCTTCTTCAACCTTTTTCCGGTAGTAATTTTTTTCTTTCTCCATCTGGCTGATTTTTGAGCGCAACTGTAATTGATCGATAAAACTGTATTTATCGAACAACGCGATCCATATAACAAATAGCAACCCCACGATAGTGTATTTGTTGGCAAATCGCTGAAACAAATTTCTCGATGATCGTTTGTTTTCGTCTTGCATAGTGCAAAGGTACAAAAAAAGAGGCGGTTAAGAACCATTATCCATTATTTTTTTTCCGAGCAGGCAAAAACATGGTTTTCGCGCTGCATATTTATAAAAACGGGAAGAATATTTATACAGCGAATTGATATACAGTGATTTGTGATTTGATAAAAATGAAAATTGGCTATTTTTTGTGTAACTAATTTCGTTAGCTTTGTGCTTTCGGAATTTTTTTAGACAAAAAGAAGAATAACAATAAAATATCAGTAATGGAAAAGAAGTTAGCGGTTGTTGCGTTAGGTGGAAACGCTCTTTTGAGAGGAAACCAGAAAGGAACTATCGAGGAGCAAAATGCCAACACGGTAGATACGTTGGAAAATTTAATATACTTGATTAAGGAAGGGTATAATTTGATTATTTCGCACGGAAACGGTCCTCAGGTAGGAAACGTGCTTATGGATAATGCTGCCGGTGTAGAGATGTACGGTAACGCTGCCATGCCTTTGGACACTTGTGTGGCTTTCACGCAAGGACAGATCGGCTACATGATCGAACGTAACTTGAGAAATATTTTGAAAGAGCACGGTCTGCAACGTAACGTGATCTCGATGGTATCCCAAGTGATCGTGGACAAGAATGATCCGGCGATGCAGAATCCGACCAAGCGCGTGGGTAAGATATACACGAAAGAAGAGGCGGATAAACTGGCAGCCGAGAAAGGATGGGTTTTCAAGGAAGAGATCAAGGTTGAAGGCGGATGGCGTCGGGTGGTTCCTTCCCCGGACCCGAAAGATTTTATGAATGCCGATTTGGTGGAACGTTTGGCTCGCGAAGGTAATATCGTGATCACTACCGGAGGTGGCGGTATCCCCGTGTATATCGACGAGAAGGGTGACATCCAGCCGTTGGAAGGTGTTATCGACAAGGATTTGGCTTCCGCTATGGTAGGTACGAGAGTGAAAGCGGACGAGTTCTATATCTTGACGGATGTTCCTTATATTTATAAGGACTTCAAGAAACCGTCGCAACAGAAATTGGAATTCTTGGATTATGCCGATACGATGAAATACATGGAAGAAGGAGTGTTTGCAGAGGGAAGTATGGCACCGAAAATTCGTGCTTGTTTGCGTTTTGTTAAGAATGGTGGAAAAAAATCAGTGATTACCGAAGCCACAAAGTTGGAAGACAGACGTTACGGTTCCAAAATCACGATGGAATACGAGGACGATAGAAGATAATTGAAAATGGAGAGTTGAAAACTGGAAATGAGTTTTTAATTCTCGATGGGATATTGTACTTTTGTCCATAAATAATGAATCTGAAATTTAAAATTATAAATCTAAAATTAATAAAGTTATGGCTTTTAATTTGAGAAACAGAAATTTCTTGAAGTTGTTGGACTTCACTCCGAAAGAGATCAAATACATGTTGGATTTGGCTGCTGATTTGAAAAAAGCAAAATATGCCGGAACTGAACAACCTCGTTTGAAAGGTAAAAATATTGCTTTGATTTTCGAGAAAACTTCTACTCGTACCCGTTGCGCGTTCGAAGTAGCTGCTCATGATCAAGGTGCTCACGTGACCTATCTTGGTCCTTCCGGATCTCAGATTGGCGTGAAAGAATCCATGGCTGATACGGCTCGTGTATTGGGACGTATGTATGATGGTATCGAGTACCGCGGTTTCGGACAAGCTATTGTTGAGGAATTGGCTCAATATGCAGGTGTACCTGTATGGAACGGTTTGACCAACGAATTCCACCCGACTCAGATTCTGGCAGACTTCCTGACCATGATGGAACATACCGATAAGCCTTTAAACAAAGTGACTTTCGCTTATCTTGGTGATGCCCGTTTCAACATGGGTAACTCTTTGATGGTTGGTGGTGCCAAGATGGGTATGGATGTACGCATTGTTGCCCCGAAAGAATTGCAACCGGATGCCGAGTTGGTTGCTACTTGCAAGGCTATCGCTGAAGAAACCGGAGCTACAGTTACCATTACCGATAACGTGGAAGAAGGAGTGAAAGGTTGCGACTTCCTGTACACCGACGTGTGGGTGTCTATGGGTGAACCTGCTGAGGTATGGGCAGAACGTATCAAATTGTTGACCCCGTATCAAGTGAATGCTAAAGTTATGGAATTGACCGGAAACAAGAACTGCAAATTCATGCACTGCTTGCCGGCATATCATAACCTTGATACTCAAGTAGGTCGTGATGTTTACAAACAATTCGGCATGAACGGATTGGAAGTAACCGAAGACGTGTTCGAGTCTGCAAATTCTATCGTGTTCGATGAGGCAGAGAACCGTATGCACACGATCAAGGCTGTGATGGTTGCTACTTTGGGTGACTAAAGATTTGGTTCATGATCGGTAGAAATACCCGATTATATTGTATAAAGAAACCCGCTTGATTTTGTTATCAAGCGGGTTTCTTCCGTTATAACCATGGAGATTAATGGTAATTATTGGGAAATAATACCCCTCCCTCGAAGCTGTCCGGAAGATACCCCGTGGCTCGAATAGCTCCGTGTAACGATGCTCTGGCGAAGCTTCGTGAGGGCTTCGAGCAAGGGGTATTATTTCAGTAAGATAACTTTTTGATAAAGAATACTAATCCAGTTGAGAATGATCGGATCGGCAATGATATTTTATAATGCTATTGTCCTTCGTTTCTAAATAGAAAAAAGTCGGTTTATAATTTAAAAATAAGATGTTCAATAAATGGACCGAAATTATTTTATATTTTTACGTGCGCAATTAGATGGTATTGTGCTTAAAAAACGAAGGTGATGTCTTCAGAATTAGTACATAAAGAAAAATTGTTTGTTGAACTGTTTAACAAAAACTACAAGGCTTTGTGCTTGTATGCGGTAAGGTTTTGCGGTGATTTTTCTGAGGCGGAGGATATCGTGCAGGACGTGTTCGTGAGATTTTGGGATATTTTTCAGGAGGGGACAGGGACTATGTCTGCTCGTTCTTATTTATACCGGATGGTGCGTAATGCATGTATTGATCTGTCGCGGGCTAAAAAGTACGATACGGTTGATATAAATTCATTAGCAGATCAATTGGAATATTTTTTCCATACGGAATCGGAGGAAGATTCTACAATGGATAAATTGTTGGAGGCGATAGAAGCTTTGCCGGAAAAATGTCGCTATGTGTTTGTCGCTATCTGTGTGGATAACAAAAAATACAAGGAAGTTGCAGACGAAATGCATGTTTCCTTGAACACGATCAAAACGCAGCTATCCAGAAGCTTAAAGCTTCTTCGGGAGAGCTTGAACAAAGAAGATTTCAAATTATTTCTTACTTTTTTCACGATTTTCGAGTAATTTCTTTCACCCGTTTCTGTTTTTTTTCGTCTTCTATGTAAAGAATTGATATTGGATTATGATGAAAGAAGAAATAGAAGATATAATATGGCGGGATTCTCGAGATGAATGTTCCGGGGAAGAAAAAGCCTGTTTGCGAGAATGGCTTGAGGCTTCCGACGAGAATAAACGTGCTTACAAGGATATCCGATCAATTATTCAATGCGGTGCTTTGCTAAAAGGATATGACCGTTTGGATAAACCACTGGCCTTGGGTAAAGTCATGAAACAAGTGAAGCCGTCGCCCGTTATGCGGAGATATTCGTGGTTAAAGTACGCGGCAGCGATAGTATTCCCCTTGTTAGCAGGACTCGTGGCTTATTATGTTTTTGATCGTACGACGGAAAATACAAATATCCCCGTGATTGCAAAGTACGATATTCAACCGGGGGAAGCGAAGGCTATTCTTTATTTGTCTGATGGGCGGGAGATTAATCTTAAGGATGTAAGTGATTCTACGATACGGGACGGTTATTTTGATCAGGAAATTCTATTCCGGGATAAGAGTAATACATTGAATTATTATGATTCTTTGCGCGAAACGGATAAAGTCGGTAAATTGGTATATAATAAGATTGTCGTACCTCGCGGGGGAGAGTATATGCTGATCTTGTCGGATGGAACGAAAGTATGGTTGAATTCTGAAACGAAGATGGAATACCCGTTGTGCTTCGGGCAAGATACCCGGGAAGTTAAGTTGACGGGAGAGGCGTATTTTGAAGTGAAAAAAGATGCAAAGCGACCTTTTAACGTGTTGATGGGGGATGCGAGAATTGAAGTGACGGGAACCTCGTTTAATGCTTCCTGTTATCCGGAAAAAGGGGATTGTAGTGCGACATTGACTTCTGGGAAAATAAATCTATGGGGTGATCATTCGATGAAGAGGGTGAATGTCGGGGAGCATGCCGTTTACGATAAAACGTCCAAGGAAATCACGGTAAAAGAGGTTGACTTGAAGTATTATACTTCTTGGCGTCACGGGACTTTTTATTTTTACGACACTCCTTTATCTGAGATTACCGAGGCATTGGGACGTTGGTATGATGTGAAGTTTTATTTTTCGGACGAGTCTTTACGGGATGTCTGTTTTTCCGGTGCAGCTTTGCGTAACAGACCGATAGATTTTATTCTTAAATTGTTGGAAAATACTCAATCATTAAAATTTTCAATACAAAAAGATGGAACGATATGGATAAGTAAAAAATAAAAAGAGGAAGATTGGCCTCTTCCCCTTTTTTTCTTTAATAACCCTCTCCTGCAAGAGAGAATTTTAAATAAATAGTTATACAAATCTATGAAAAAAATTTTAACGGATGAACTTTTCCGGGAGGGAAAAGTATGGTCTAAACTATGGAAAATTATGCGATTGCAATTATTGATCGTTTTTGTAACTCTGTTCCAGTTACATGCTGAAACAGGAGTTGCACAGGAAAGAGTTAGTATTTCCTTTAAGGATGCTCTGATTGAAGACATCATAAAGGAAGTGGAAGCGCAGTCCGGTTACGTGGTGGTGTATAATAACACCTTGTTGAAGAATATGTCACGCGTAACCGTTCGGCTGACGAATGTAAATGCCAAAGATGCTTTGAATGAGGCACTGAAAGGCAGCGGATTGGAGTGTAAAATGGTAGACGATTTTCTGGTTATTTCGAAGAAGGAAGGAGGTGATGACGAGAAAAAAGAAACTTTCAGGAAAATCAAAGGGAAGGTTATGGACGAGAAGGGGATAACTCTTCCGGGGGTTACCGTGCTTATCAAAGGTACTACTTTAGGTGTCGTGACTGATATCGACGGGAAATTCTCGATTGAGGTATCGAAGATGGATAGCACGATACTGGTATTCTCTTTCGTGGGAATGGTTACTAAAGAATATCGTTTGCCGAATGATCCGAAAGATGATGCAAAGGAGATATCCATTCGCCTTCAAGAGGACGTGAAAGAGATGCAGGAAGTTGTCGTGACCGGATACGCCAATATCAGAAAAGAGAGTTTCACGGGAAATTCCGTTACCGTGAAGAGAGAAGATTTGTTGAAGGTTTCCAAAACGAATGTAATTCAAGCGTTGCAGACTTTTGATCCTTCTTTTCGTATCCAGCAAAATAACCAGTGGGGTTCGGACCCGAACAACGTGCCCGAATTGTATATCCGCGGACGTTCCGGTATCGGGGTGAAAGATCTGGATAGAAAGAAGAATCTTTCCAAGTCAGAATTGGAAAACAACCCGAATTTGCCGACTTTTATCATGGACGGATTCCAAATTAGCGTGGAGAAATTGTATGATATGGACCCGAATCGCATTGAAAGTATAACGATACTGAAAGATGCGGCTGCTTCGGCTATGTACGGGTCCCGTGCGGCTAATGGTGTCGTGGTTATCACTACCGTTGCCCCTGTTCCGGGTAAAGTATCGGTATCTTATAGTATGACGGGAACCGTGACGGCACCGGATCTGACCGACTATAACCTGATGAACGCAAAGGAAAAGTTGGAAGCAGAGGTGGCGGCAGGCATTTATAAGGCTGCTAATTATTCTGATCAGAATAAATATGATGTAGAATATAATGGTAAGCTCAACAATGTTGCTCACGGTGTTGATACCTATTGGTTAGCCAAGCCGTTACAAACGGCATTTAATCATAAACACAGTTTGTATATAGAAGGGGGAACCAATGATATTCGTTTCGGGTTGGATATGCTCTATAATAATGAAGACGGTGTGATGAAAAAATCTTACCGGGATCGTATGGGGGTTGGTTTTTATATTGATTACCGGATTGGTTCTTTCCAAGTAAAGAATTATATATCTTATAATATTACACGATCGGAAGAATCTCCTTACGGTACTTTCTCGGACTATACTTCAAAGCAACCGTATGACGAGTATAAGGATGCGGACGGGAATTACTTGAAACAGACCTTTAATTGGCATGGGGGATCTTCGTCGGAGTTAAAGAATCCTTTGTACGAGGCCGGATTAAAGAGTTTTAATAAGTCACAAGTGGATGAGTTGATAAATAATTTGAGTGCCAACTGGTACGTGAATAATTATTTGCAAATAAAAGGACAATTCAGTTTAACCAAGAAAAACACGAAAAGTGACGATTTTATTGATCCGAAGTCAATGCGTAACGGTAAGGTGTTGAGTGCGGCCAATAGTAGTTCGGGAGAGCTTCGTACAAGTGCTGGTGACGGGTTCGATTGGGATTTGAATGCTTTTTTGGCTTACAACCGCACTATAAGCGGACACAATATCAATCTGAATATTGGTATTAACGCAACGTCTACGCATACTTCTACGACATCGGCATTTTACAGGGGATTTCCTTCCGGTTCGTTACATTCTCCCAATTACGCGCAGGAAATTGTGGAGAAACCGACGGTAAGTCAGAACAGTACCCGTTTGTTCGGTGTGTTGGGAAGTTTGAACTATACTTACAATAATATCTATTTGTTGGATCTTTCGGTGAGAACAGACGGTTCTTCCGAATTTGGTTCCGATAAACGGTTTGCTCCTTTCTGGTCGGGAGGTTTAGGTATTAATCTTCATAATTACGAGTTTATGAAGAAATACGGTTATATTGATGTGCTGAAAATCCGAGGATCTTACGGGGTGACCGGTAAAGTAAATTTCCCGCCTTACGCGGCACAGACTATATACCAGATACTGAGTGAAGAATGGTATAAAACAGGCTTTGGCGCTTCATTGATGGCGTTGGGAAATAAGGAGCTGGCTTGGGAGAAAACGAAGGAGTTGGATTTGGGTATAGATGTACAACTGTTTAATGGCGGGTTGCAGATGGAATTCTCCTATTACCGGAAAAAAACGATTGATCTGATCAATGATGTGACGATCGAGAGTGCAGCGGGTTTCACGACTTACATGGATAATTTGGGAGAAGTGATGAACAAAGGATACGAGATTCAATTGAAAAGCGATGTATTCCGCAATAACGATTGGTATGTTTCCGTATTCGGCAATTTGGCTCATAATAAGAATGAGATATTGAAAGTTTCCGAGAGCCTGAAGGCTTATAATGATGCGGTAGATAAAAACTTTGCAGAGTCAAACGCTTATGACGGTTCCACTTCCAAGCCTATCACGAAATACCAAGAGGGAGGTTCATTGACTTCGATTTACGCGATGAAATCTTTAGGAATAGATCCCGCTACCGGGCAGGAGATGCTGGTTAATCGTGATGGTTCCGTTACTTATACATGGAATAGTTCGGAACAGGTTGTCGTGGGAAATACGGAACCGAAAGCACAGGGAACGTTCGGTTTTAACGTGAACTATAAGAATTTTACGTTGTACACGACGTTTATGTACGAGTTCGGTGGGCAGCAATACAACCAGACTTTAGTTGACAAGGTTGAAAATGCCAATCTGTATACTTCAAACGTGGATAAGCGAGTATTTACCAACCGTTGGAAGAAACCGGGTGATAAAGCTAAATTTAAAGCTCTTGAAACCGGAAGAAACGGTATTGAAACGACAAATCCGACAGAACGTTTTGTACAGGATTATAACGTGGTAACATTGAATTCGATCACTTTGGGATATGATTTTAATTCGGAATTGATAAAGAAAGCCCATTTGGGTATGTTGCGTTTGGAAGTGGGGGCGAACGATCTTTTCAGAATTTCATCTGTTAAGGCGGAACGCGGGCTTAGTTATCCTTTTGCCAGATCGGTGAATTTTTCAATAAAAGCGACTTTCTAAATCGGAGTTAGTTATTTAGGAATTAGAAATCAAGAGAATATGAAGATAAATAAGATAATATTAGCTGTGCTGTTGCCGTTCATGTTGGGTTCATGCGAGCAATGGTTGGATGTTGCACCTGATGATCAGGTAAACGAGGAAACTCTTTTCGCGACCGGGGATGGCTACCGGAATGCGTTGAATGGAGTTTATCGGGATATGGCGACTTCGCAAATGTATGGCAGGGAATTGACATGGGGTTTTGTTGATGTGATGGGGTGGGTGTATGATCCGTTGACGATTTACTATGATTGCAGTACCCATGATTATTATGACGTGTTGTTAGGAAAATACAACGCCACGGGGGTGAAGGCTATTACTGAGGCATTCTGGTCACAAGCTTACAATTCTATCGCAAATTGTAATAACATTATTGCCCGTATCGATGGAGAGGAGCCGTCGAAATTTGTCGGGGGAGAGTCCGAGCGGGATATGATTCACGGGGAAGCATTGGCATTGCGGGCTTATCTGCATTTTGACATGTTGCGTTTGTTTGCTCCGGCTCCCAAGGTGGCGGATGATAAAGGCTACATTCCGTATTACGAAAGATACGGGTCGACTTCGGAACCCAGAGGGAGCGTGAGTGTGATTCTGGAAAAAATAGAGCGTGATTTGTTGAAAGCCAAGAATCTTGTAGCTCCTTTTGATACGGTGGGTGATCATAGATCTTGGATGAAAACCAGCGCGAGAATAGAAGGCGGACGAGGAGATAAAAATTTGCCGGATGATTTATTCTATTTATACCGGGGATACCGGATGAATTACTATGCTATATGTGCAACTTTAGCCCGGGTATATTCTTATGGTGACAAACAGACGCAGGCAAGAGAGAATGCGCAGGAAGTTCTGGATGCGACTTATCAGAATGGGATGTATCTCAATAAATGTTTTACATTTACCGGGGGAGGGAGTTATAACAGTAACTATAAATTGTACGACGGAGTGATTTTCGCTCTTTCCAACCAGAAATTAATAGATGATTATAGCCATTATCTCGGTTCGGAAAATATTCAGTTACCTGTATATTATGACGCGATTATCTATAACGAGGATTACGACGAGATTGACACGGAAGACGCTCGTTTGGGTTTATTCTCGGTTGTGGATGATTATTATTATTACTCGAAAAAATATACCCCACAGGTCGGGAATTCTTATGGGGAGGATTTGATACCGATGGTACGTTTGAGCGAGATGTATTATATTATCAGTGAGGCTCTTTACACGGAAGGACAGACGCAGTTGGGAATTAATAAATTGGATGAGGTTAGAATGGCAAGAGGTATCCGGGGCGGTAAACTTCAGATCGGGAGTCTGGAGGAGATGCAGGAAGCTATATTGAGGGATGCCAGAAGAGATTTTATAGGGGAAGGACAGTTGTTTTATTATTATAAAAAGTATGATATGACCCCGAATGATTGGGGATACACGATCGGCAGAGTATTGCCTCTTCCTGACAATCAACTGATTCATTAATAAAATAGTAAGATGTATATGAAGAACTATATAACTATAATAGCGATAGTATTTGCTCTCTTTTCTTGTAGTGAAAAGGAAACAATGACCTATCAATCCGAAAGATATCTTTATTTCACGACAAGTCTGGATAGTGCCGATCTTTCCGTGTCTTTTTCGCATTATCCGACAAGTGATGAGTATAAAGCGGGATTTGAGGTCAATTTAATGGGTAATCTCCTCACGGAAAAAGCTAATTACCGTGTTTCCGTGGTTGATACCGGAACCACGGCACTTCCGGAAGAGTATGTTTTGGATTTGGAGCCTGAATTCGGTGCGAATCAGTTGAAAGATACTCTTTATGTGGTGTTGAAAAAGACCGAAAGATTGAGTGATGGTCCCGTGACGTTGATGATTAAACTGGAAGAGGGAAATGGCTTTATTCCGGGATTAAGTCGCAATCGTACGGTAAAAGTGCATTTTAACAACGTGGAAAGCAAACCGCTCTGGTGGGAAGGGGATATCATTTCCGTGTATCTGGGAGAATATTCTCCGGAGAAATACAAACATTTCTTGATTGCAACCCAAATAGATGCAACGGAAATTCCAGTGTTGTTAAAGGAAAATCCGACTAAATTACGGCTGTTGGCATTAGAGTTTAAAGATTACTTGACTTTGCATCCGGAGTTGAATTTAACGGTGCCTATTTATTAATGATTAAAAAATAATGGCAATGAAAATAAGATATATACTTTTTTTACTCGTCATGATTTTAGGGATGAGTTCTTGCTATGATGATAAGGGAAATTATTCATACGACCCCAAGAATGATATTACGGTTACTTTTGATGCAAGTTATTTTGAAGCGGTTTTGGGGGAAACGGTTAAATTGTCACCTAAGTTGACTTTTGCTATTGACAGTAATGATGTTGATTTGAGTTATGAATGGATTTTCCTCGGAAGGAAAATTTCTGATCAGCGGAATTTGGAATGGGTGGTCGATACCGTGGTCAATTACCAGAGTATTTATATGAACGTAATTGATAATCGTACCGGTGTCGCTTATTCCGGGGGAATATCAGCTCTTTTGACTTCTCCTTATGCCAAAGAAGCGTGGGTTGTTCTAGCGAAACAAAACGGGAAGTCCGTTCTTTCCTATATTCGGGAAAAAAATGAGGATGACGGGAGTGACTATGGAAAATTCACGTACGAAGACGTACCGGATATTTACCGGTTGGTAAATGACGAGGAATTAGGCTCGGAACCGGTTCGGGTGTTGGAACATTTTGCCGGTGGCGGAGATCTTGGAAATTTCTGGGTGTTGCAAAACGGCGGTCAAGGATGTGTTGATTTATCGGGACAGGATTTCACGAAAGACGTATTGTTAAATAATATCTTCTTGGACGGGAATCTGCCGACGGATTTTAAACCGATAGATATGATTGATATGAAGTGGTTGACCTGCGTGGTGAATCATGACGGGAAAGTGTATACTCGCAAGAAATTGACCGATCAGTTGTATAATTCCGGTTATTTTATCGATCGTCCGTTGATATTTGAGGGAGAAGAGGTAGATGGTTCACGTTTTGTGCTGGCTCCCTTTGCCGGATTGGGTTTTACCGTGATGTATGATAAAGTGAACAACCGATTCTTGGCAATTTCCGACCTGAGCAAAGAAGTGGCTGGAAAGGTGTTTAAATTTGCAGTGGATGAATCCGCGTATGCCCCGGACTTTGCGCGATTGAATGATTTGGGTACAATGGAGGTCTTGCATACCGGGTATTACGAGGTTAACGAAGGACGTGGTGATCAAGGATATTACTCTATTTTGCGGGATCGGACAACCGGGAATTATTACACGCATGATTTTCGGGTGAACGAGATGAAAGAATCTGCTAATCCTTCGGCATTTCCGGTGTTGCAACGGCAGATAGATTTGAGTCAAGTGATAAACGGAACTTCAAAGAACGTGTTTAACGTGTTGCGTTCGTGGGTGTTCGGGAAAGATTTCGGAACTCCCTATGTATTGATTTCTAAAGATAACGAGCTGTGGTTATATGATCGTGATGCTAAGTTACCGGTAGAAAAGTATTATGAATTTCCACAAGGACAGATTATTACGGCTATCGACTCGGAATGTGTAGGTAGTCGCAGGGTGGCAATCGGTATGCAATCCGGAGAGTTCTACGTGTTGGATTTGACGAGAAAAGCCGTGAATGGCCAGAAAGAAAAATTGCTTTATGCTTCCACTCATGATTTTGGTGAGATCGTGCACATCCGCTACAAGGTAGGTTACGGTAATAGTTGGAGTTTTTAATTTGTAACAGAAAACAAGGGAGTCCCGAAGGTCTTTTCGTTTGAAATTCTTTTCGGGCTTCCTCTAATCGGCTGGAACAGAGATTTATTTAAGTCTTGTTTGTTCTAGAACGGGAGAGCGTTGTATAAATATCGGGATGAAATAAATTGTATGTAAATTAGAAGTATTTATGAAAATCAGAGTTTTAGTTATTTTGATGACTCTTGTCTGTATTCCGTTGATTACAGATGCTAAAAAGAGGGAGAAAAAGAAAAAAGCGGGAAAAACGGAGGAGGTGCAAACTCCTAAGGAATCTGCTTATGACCAGCTTTTTAAAGGTAAAGAGTGTACCACGGTGAAAGGGATGATCACGCTTCATAAGGTGGATGGTAAATTGTATTTTGAGTTTCCGTTGAGCTTGTTGGGAAGGGATATGCTTCTCGGTTCGACTGTTTCCAGTATTAGTGATAACTCGAATGCATTGGTGGGACAAAAGAATCAGACACCGTTACATGTAGCTTTCACGATGACCGATAGTATGGTTTACCTGTGCGAAGTGACGAATCCTTCTCGGGCACAGATTTTCAGCCAGAGCAAGGATAAAAACATCGGAGAGGCCATGAAGAAGGGAACCCGTTTGCCTATTATGGAAGGATTTGCGGTGAAGGCTTACAATGCCGATAGTACGGCAGTTGTTTTTGAAACGACCAAATTCTTCGTGAGCGATGATTCCCGGATGGATCCTTTTGATCCTTACGGGAAAAAAGTTTATTACGGACAGGGTACACGGAGAAAGCGTTTCCAGTCGGAATTGTCTTATGTCGGGGACATAAAGGCGTTCTCGGATAATGTTTCCGTCACCTCTTCACTTTCTTATTTGCAGGATATTGCCCTTTACGGGATGTTCGTGTTGGTTATGGATGAACCGGTAACCGTGGGGGTGAATCGTTCATTAGTTTTATTGCCGGAGGAACCGACTATGCGTCCCCGGCTGGCCGATCCCCGAATCGGTTATTTTGTTTCCGGCAAAGAAGTTATTACGGACGAACAGGATGGAGTGAAAGATGTGTATTATATCAATCGTTGGGATCTTCAGCCTAAGGATGTGGAAGCTTATAAGCGGGGCGAACTGGTAGAACCGATGAAGCCGATCGTGTATTATGTCGATGATGCATTCCCGAACGAGTGGAAAGCCGCGATTCATGCCGGAGTGAGAATTTGGAACAAGGCTTTTGAAAAGATCGGTTTTAAAAATGCCGTGCAGTCTTATGACTTCCCGAAAGATGATCCGAAATTCGATCCGGACAATATAAAATATTCCTGCGTGCGTTATTGTCCGGTCGGGATGGCTAACGCGCAGGGACCGTCTTGGGTTGATCCTCGTAATAGTGAAGTGGTGAATGCTTCCGTGTTGATCTACCATGACGTGATTAAATTAGTGAATAACATGCGTTTCGTGCAGACCGCTCAAGTGGATGAGCGGGTACGTACGACTAAATTGCCGGAGGATGTTTTGTTTGAGAGTATGCGATATATCGTGGCTCACGAGGTCGGGCATACCTTGGGATTGATGCACAACATGGCTTCGTCGGCTTCGATTCCGGTAGAATCTTACCGGGATGCGGAATTCATGAAAAAATACGGGACTACCCCTTCTATTATGGATTATGCCCGCTTTAATTATATCGTGCAGCCGGAAGATAAAGGGGTTGCGTTGACTCCACCCGAATTGGGCGTGTATGACTATTATGCTATCGAATGGGGATACAAGCCTCTGTTGGACGCTCGTACGCCGGAAGAAGAATTGCCGGTTCTGCGGAAAATGATTTCGGATAAAATCGGAGATCCGATGTATCGTTACGGGAAACAGCAAATCGGGTACGGGACTTTTGATCCGTCGTCGTTGAC
Source organism: Butyricimonas sp. DFI.6.44 (assembly GCF_022132345.1). NCBI lineage: Bacteria > Pseudomonadati > Bacteroidota > Bacteroidia > Bacteroidales > Odoribacteraceae > Butyricimonas > Butyricimonas sp. DFI.6.44. Next base: position 63,062 of record NZ_JAKNJD010000010.1, read on the forward strand.
GGAGGATTTGGGTGATGATGCCGTGAAAGCGGGTGAATATGGTATCCGGAATTTGAAATATATTCTCAAAAATCTCAATAACTGGATGGATAGTCAGGATAAAGATTACACTTACAGGGATAATATTTACCGTGAAATCTGTAACCAGTATTCTCAATATATCTATACCGCTCTGGTGAATGTCGGAGGATTCTATATTAATGAACATTATGTCGGTGATCCTTATAAAACTTATCAAGTTGTTCCTAAAGAGGTGCAAAGACGGGCTTTACGTTTCGTTATTAACGAGTTGAAAGACATGGAGTGGCTGGATAGTCCCGACGTGGTGAAGAATTTGGAGTTTGACGGTTCGAACGCCCGTTTATTACTGAAAGCTTTTGCCGGTTCGTTGGTAACAACCAAACGTCTGGCGCTGGGTGTGTATCGGGACTCGAAAGCGTATTCCCCGAAAGAATACTTGGATGATCTTTACAATATGATATGGGCATCGACAATCAGGGGAAAGGACCCAACCGAATCGGAACGTATCCTACAAACTGAAATCGTGAATTCTTTGATTCGTGACGTGAATCCGGCATCGGGAAGGAAGACTATGGCAGATATGGTATTGGCTAAATCCCGTCCGGCATACAGTTGTTCTTGTGGCGGTCACGCCGGGTTGCCGGACTACCGGATTCGGGAAATGATCGAGGGGGTGTCAGAGAGGAAAGCAATGAGTATGAAAACTGCGAATTTTGATCGCTTCTCGAACGAGATGGAATTTCAACAAAACTTGAATGGCAGGTTCGGGTATGACTTTATCCAGTACGTGGCGAATGTATCGAATGATAATAATCAGCATCTTTTACATCAGATGTTATTGAAAATACAAAATCTGATGAAAGAGAACAAAAACAACGGGACTTATGAGACTCGGGGACATTATGCTTATTTGTTGTCACAGATCGAGGGATTTTTAAAGAATAAGTGATGCATTCTAAAACAAGATATATGAATAAGAATTTCCTTTTAGTTCTATTCTGTTTGTTTTCTTTTCTGTTGACGGATGTTGTGGAGGTACAAGCCGAAAGACGGAAAAAGAAAGGGAAGGATGAGTGTGTGGAGCAGAAGAAGGAGAGCAAATATGACCAGCTTTTTGAAGGGAAAAAGTACGTGACTCGCGAGGGAATGATCACGCTTCACAAATTTGAAGATAAGGTCTATTTTGAATTTCCTTTGACTCTGCTGAAAAGAGAATTTCTGTTGGGTTCGACCGTGGTGGAGATTAGTGACAACGGAAATGCCATTATCGGTCAGAAACCCACGGATCCTTTGCATATAGCGTTTCAAAAGAGGGATAAGAAGATTGAATTGGTACAGATAAGTCTGCCGTCCGTACTTCAAGTATATAGTGATACAGATCAGGAATCGTACAATCGGGCGATTCGGAACAGTAATATTCCACCTGTGCTTAAAGCGATGGAAATCATGGCTTACAATGCGGACAGTACGGCAGTCGTGTTTGATATGATTTGGTTATTTCTAGCTGATGATGCTCGTTTGACTCCTTTTGATCCGTATAGTCGCTCTACCGGTTACGGGAAGTTGAAGCGAAGGGCTACTTTTAACCGGGAAGTTTCTTATATTGATGACATCAAGGCTTTTGAGGATAATATTGCCGTGATATCTTCACTTTCTTATGATCAAAGCCTAATGTCACCGGTAACGGGGAAGAGTGTAAAAACTGCCGTAACGGTAAAAATGAACCGTTCGATGATCCTGCTCCCGGAGAAAGATCTTATGCGCGGGCGATTGGCCGATCCAAGGGTAGGGCTTTTCTATTCCGTGAAAGAAAATATGACAACGGAAACAGACGGTTCCAGATATACTTTTTTGATGAACCGTTGGCGAGTGGAGCCTGAAGATATGGAAGCCTACAAGCGGGGTGAATTGGTGGAGCCTGTAAAACCGATCGTGTTTTACGTGGACAACGGGTTTCCGGAAGATTGGAAAGCTGCCGTGCATGCCGGGATTCGGGAATGGAACAAGGCATTTGAAGAAATCGGTTTGAAAAACGTGATGGTTAGTCGTGATTTCCCGACAGACGACCCCGAATTTGACCCGGATAACTTGAAATACAGTTGTATCCGCTATGCCCCGATCAGTATCGCTAACGGGATGGGACCCTCGTGGACAGATCCGAGAACAGGTGAGATAATTAACGCTTCTGTTTATATTTATCATGATGTCATCCGGTTGATAAACGATATGCGTTTCGTGCAGACTGCACAGGTGGACGAACGGGTAAGAACCGTGAAACAGCCTGATGACGTGCTGTATGAAAGTATGCGTTACATCGTGGCTCATGAAGTGGGACATTGTTTGGGATTGATGCACAATATGGCATCTTCTTTTTCCATTCCGGTAGATTCGCTTCGTTCTGCTACTTTTACGGCAAAATACGGGACTACACCTTCTATCATGGATTATGCCCGGTATAATTATGTGGCGCAACCGGGGGATAAAGGAGTGCGTTTAACACCGCCGGAACTGGGCGTGTATGATTATTACGCGATTAAGGTTAATTACCAGCCGGTGCCCGACGCTACGACGATGGAAGAAGAAAATAAAGTTGTACAAGACTGGATTGCTGAAAAAGCGGGTGATCCGATGTATCGTTACGGGAAACAACAAATTCGCGGTGTCTATGATCCCAGTGCTTTGACGGAAGATCTGGGTGACGATGCCGTGAAAGCGGGTGATTATGGAATGGCTAATCTAAAATATATTCTGAATCATTTGAATGAGTGGATGCAGCCGTGGGATAAGGATTATTCTTACCGGATGCATATCTATGACGAGATAGTCTACCAATGTCGGGGATATTTGTACAACGCTTACATGAATGTCGGGGGTGTTTACCTGACGGAACGTTTCGTGGGTGATCCTATGCCGAGTTTTCAAGTTGTGCCGAAAGATATTCAGAAACGTAACTTTCTTTTTCTGTTGAAACATTTGAAGAACTTGGAGTGGTTGGATGATTTCTCGTATACTGGCAATCTGCACGTGGGAGCACCAAAATCACAGGATGTTATTAATTTTTTCGCGAGGGCATTATTAAATACCAAACGGGTATCTCTTTGTGCTTATCGGGAACCGGATGCCTATACCCCGAAAGAATATTTGGATGACCTTTATGCCGGGGTGTGGGAATCGACGTTAAAGGGAAGAAAACCAAAACAATCCGAACGTTATCTGCAACAAGTTGTACTAAACGGGTTGTTTGCCCGATTGGCTCCTGCTTACAAGGCAGAGTCGGAGCGGCAGTCCCGAGAACCGATGTTTGCAGGCGAAAGGATATGTATGTCGGGCGAAAGATGCCGACATATGGAGGACGTTGCCGGATTCGGTCTGCATTATGGTGTGTATAACGTGGCTCATGATAATTCGCAACATCTCTATTACCTGTTGTTACAACGTGTTGAGAACCTGTTAAGGCAAAAAGTCGGGACAGCTGACAGGGAAACGAATCTTCATTATTCTTATCTGCTCGAGATGATTGAAGATTTTAGAAATGCCCGGTAATGAAGTTTTAATGAACGATATAATTTATAAATAGAAGATATGAATAAAGGTTTTATACTATCAATAATCCTATTGGCATTCTTTATTCAGGTGAATCCGGCGGATATAGTCGCGAAGAACCGGAAGAAGAAAGCGACGAAAGAGAACGTGCAACAAGAGCCGGAAACGAAGTACGAGAAATTGTTTAAAGGAAAGAAAATAAAAACGGTAAAAGGATTGATCACGCTTCATCAAGTCGGGGGGAAACTATATTTCGAGTATCCTTTATCCCTGTTGGGACGGGAATACTTGTTGGGAACGACTTTCGTCGAAACCAGTGACAATGGTAACGGGGCTGTCGGGCAGATGATCAACGATCCCTTGCATATCGCTTTCACGCTGCGAGATTCTACCCTGCAAATGCATGAGATTACGCGTAAGTGGGGAACGAATCCGATGCTTACCGATTCGCCCGAGGAAGGTATGCGGGAAGCTGTTCGTAAAAGTACTCAACCACCGATCCGGTATGCTTTTAAAGTAGAGGCTTATAGTCCGGACAGTACTGCCGTAGTGGTGGATATGACGGATTTTTTCTTGAAACAGAATAATGATTTGACTCCTTTTGCTGACGAGGGGAAACGTGTGGATGAACTGGGGGACGGTCAGAGAGATGTGAAGTTGAAAGAAGAGTTGACTCGTTTGGATGATATCAAGGCTTTCGAGGATAATATTTCGATTATTTCAACTGAAACCTATACTCAGAATTTGTTGGTAAACGGTCAATATCTGGTCGTGCAGGATGAACCGGTGACGGTGAAGTTAAACCGGACATTACTTATTTTACCGGGAGAGGAACAGTTGATGAGACCCCGTTTAGGGGATCCTCGCGTAAACGTGACGACGACCGAACGGGAGAATATGACGACTAAAGTCGATGGTTCCCGGGTTACGCACTATATGACACGTTGGGATATACAACCGAAAGATGTGGCGAAATATAAAAGTGGAGAATTAGTGGAACCGGAGAAGCCGATTGTGTTCTACGTGGATAATAATTTCCCCGAAGGTTGGAGCGAATATATCAAAGCCGGAATTGAAGAATGGAATAAGGCTTTCGCGGCGATCGGTTTTAAAAATGTGCTTCAAGTGAAGGCTTTCCCGGTTAATGATACGACTTTTGATCCGGATAACATGAAATTCTTGTGTATTCGTTATGCCCCGATCGGGGTGGAAAGTTTCAAGACGGCTCCTCGTTGGGTAGATCCGCGGTCGGGGCAAGTGATGAACGCGTCTATCGAGATATTCCATGATATGTTGAGGCGGGTGAACTTAAAACGTTTTGTTCAGACAGCTTCATGTGATGAGGCCGTCCGCACGATGAAATTGCCGTTGGAGAAATATGGAGAAGGTTTGAAGGGGATGATTGTACATGAAGTAGGACATATTCTGGGTTTCGCTCATAACTTGCCGGCATCTCATGCTTACCCGACCGATTCCCTGCGTTCTGCTTCTTTTACCCGGAAATACGGTATAACCCCTTCTATCATGGATAACATGGGCTATAATTATGTGGCTCAACCGGGAGACAAAGATGTTGTCTTGATTCCGGAAAGACTGGGGGTGGCAGACTATCATGCCGTGAAAGTGGCATATCAACCCGTGTTTGACGTAAAGACACTTGAAGACGAACAAAAGGTGGTAGAAAAGTGGATCGCGGAAAAGGTGGGAGATCCGATGTATCGTTTTGACCCGGAACCTTACACGTTGACGATGTTCGATCCGACTTCCTTGCCTGAAGATTTGGGTGATGACGCCATTAAATCAAGTACTTACGGGATTCGGAATCTGAAATACCTGATGGAGAATATGAACCAATGGTTGGACAAAGAAGATATCGATTACACGTATCGTAATATGGTATATCGTTACGTGGGTTATTATTATAAGCGCTATATCTTTAACGTGTTCATGAATTTGGGAGGGTTTTATCTGAATCAGCATTATGTCGGTGAGCCGGTTTCAACTTTTGTTGCTGTTCCGAAAGAGGTACAGAAGAATTCGTTGAAATTCGTGATCGGGCAATTGAAAGATATAGATTGGATAGATCGTCCGGAAGTGGTGGAGAATTTGGAATTCGACGGTTCCCGGGCTCGTCAGATACTGAAAGATTTCTTGAGTAAGGCGGATGAAGAAACAGATTTGTTCAGTACTCGCCGTATTTCACTGGTGGCTTACCGGGACAAGGGTAATTATACCCCGGAAGAGTATTTGGAAGATTTGTACAAGATGATTTGGGAGCCGACCATAAAGGGACGCAATTTGACAGAAACCGAAAGAATTTTGCAAGTGGCTTTCTTGACCAATGTGCGGAATACTGTTGATATCAATGGTAATCGTGAAAATGCTTCCCGTTATTATGCGAAGTCTCAGAACGTGTTGCATGAATCTGTCGAATCGTTGAATGGTAAACAAAGTAACCGGATGCCGGAAGTTGCCGGATTCGGAAGTCGCTGGCTGGTGGAGAATATGGCTGTCGATAATCCGAATCATTTGTGGTATAATCTTTATTTGAAAGTAATAGAACAGGTAAAAAAACGCCAAGGGTCCGGTAATGCGGATACGAAGGCTCATTACGATTATTTGATGTTTTTAATCAATCGTTCGTTGAAAGGTTGATAGTGTTAATTAGTTTGTGGTAGATTAATTCGTTTCGGGAAATTCCGGAATGGTTCTGAAGGCCGCCTAAAAAGTAAAATTTTTGGGCGGCAATCTTTTTATTTAATGATTGGATTTCTGAGCGTGTTTTGGGAAAATATTCGAGAACCCGTGGTAATCCTAACGTAATACTACCTCTACTTGCTTATAAGGCGGTTATTCTATCCTTGTGTCATCGTTAGACACCGGAGATATAAGAGTGGTGTAAGTTTTCTGTAAGTAGGTAGAGGTAGTATTACCTTGGGATTACAGTAGGTTTTAGGCGATTTGTGAGGAAACGACATGCTCTTGAAAAGTCTTTTCGGATTTTTAATTGAAAATAGAGAATTGAAAGTTAAAAATGAAGGAATTTCAGGTAGTGAATGATTGAAGAATGAGTAATGTTTCCTATATTTGTAATAGATATAATAGTATATATTAAATATCAAATTGAGATATAAAAGTTATAATAATGAAAGTTATATATGATTTTGATTTGGTTTCGATAGAAGAACTTTTGCAAATTTTAGCGCGGAATATGAAGAAGAGGCGGTTAGAGAAGAATTATTCCCGCAAACTGCTTTCGGAGATGAGTGGGGTGCCATTAGCTACAATTGTGAAATTTGAGAATGTGCATAAAATTTCATTGGAATCTTATGTAGCACTTTGTAAAGCGCTTGGATACACGGAAGAGATTAAGGCTCTGCTTGGGGAACCGAAATACAGCACGATGCAGGAACTTGATACGATAAATCAGAATAGAAACAGAAAAAGGGGGACGAGATGAAATTAGTTGACAAGCTCACGGTTATGTATCGCGACAGGAAAGTAGGCGAATTGACTTTGACTCCTGACAGGAGACGTTGTGCTTTTCAATATGATAAAAATTGGTTGGTATCCGGTTTCTCCATATCTCCTTTGGACTTGCCTTTAAAGCCGGATTTATTTATCGCGTCACCTGAGCCTTTTTATGGGAATTTCGGGATATTTGAAGATCGTTTGCCTGATGGTTATGGTCGATATTTGTTAAATCGTATTCTGAGAAAAGAAAAGATTGATGATTCAACTTTAACGCCATTACAAAGATTAAGTATTGTCGGACGTACGGGCATGGGAGCCTTGTCTTATGTTCCTGAATCTTATATTGGTGAGGATAAAACATTGCCGGAATTAGATGAGTTACAAGAATTGGCGTTGGCTGTTTTAGGTGAAAAGACAGACGAGGGGGAAGAGGTTCTCTATTTTAATAGTGGTAATTCCGGGGGATGTAGACCTAAATGCTTGTATCGGGATGCGGATGGGGTTTGGCTTGTCAAATTCAGGCATATCTACGATCCCGCGGACATGGGGAAAACGGAATATAAATATAATTTGGCAGCAAGGCGATGTGGTATTGAAATACCTGATTTTAAACTTTTAGAGGGAAAGTATTTTGCATCCATGCGTTTTGATATTGAGAATGGGGAACGCTTGCACGTTGCTACGGCAGGTGCTTTATTGAATGAATCTATTTTGTTACCGAAATTGGATTACAAAATATTATTACATCTTACGGGGTATTTAACGCAAGACTCAAAAGCGGTTGATGAGATGTTTCGTCGTATGGTTTTTAATGTATTGACCTCAAATAAGGATGATCATGCGAAGAATTTTAGTTTTATATGTAGGGATGGGATTTGGACATTGGCTCCGGCATATGATTTAACTCTTTGCCGTGCAGGGTATAACGGGGAACATGCAACTTCCGTGAATAATAGCGGGAATCCGTCGTTGGAAGATATGATTGCCGTGGGAAAAAGTATCCGGATAAACGAGGAGAAGGGAATTCATATTATTCGTTCGGTTTACGAACATTGTCAAGATATTTTATCTCCTTGTTGGCAAGGTGTCATTCATGATGGAAATTGTTAACTTTTGGGAGTTTCTAAAAACTTAAAGACCGTCCTCGATAATTTAGACGGTCTTTAAGTTTCTTATTGAGCGTAGGAAGCTACGCAACTTTCTCGTGTTCCCGTGATGTCGAAAATGACTTGCAGGTGTAGAAGTTCGAATATCTTCAAAACATCCGGGGATAGGTTGCAAAGTTTCAAGTTGGAACCGACACTTTTAGCTGTTTTGAAAAGAGCGATGACCGTGCCGATACCGCTACTATCCACAAATTCAATGTGATTGAAATCGAATATCATCCGACAGTCGGGATTATTCAAATAAGGTCTTAGTTCAGACTTAACTTCTTCTGACAGCGCGAGAGTGAAACGAGTCACTTCTTCTGTAAATTCGGCGAAGGTGATACCGTTGTGTTCTGTTACTTTGATTATCATGGTTTTTCTAGTATCTAAATTAATGGGTTATTTAGCAAAAGTAATCATTTTTGCTGACAATGCAAATAAATCATCAAATGATTCGTTAAGGTATCTGTGGAAAAAAATAATATTAAATCGTTTGCAAAATTTGTTTACTTCGCTTGGATACGGGATATAAGTTTTTGGAAGAAAGGATAATATGTGTGGTTATGCATAACTTTTTTCATAAGAAGTAATATTTTTAAAGAAAGGGTAGGCGGGATGAATAAAAGTTATAACTTTGCGGAGCGTTATAGTTAATAGTATAATAATATAATGAATATTTAAGCGATAAATAATGATGAAGACTACTCCATTTACACATTTTCATGAGGCGTTGGGAGCAAGAATGGCTCCGTTTGCCGGTTACAATATGCCGATAGAATACACGGGTATCAAGGACGAGCATAATACCGTACGCGAGAAATTGGGCGTGTTCGATGTTTCTCACATGGGAGAATTTTGGGTAAAAGGTCCGAAGGCTTTCGAGTTGGTGCAGAAACTTACGTCCAATGATGTGGCAGCATTAACTGACGGTAAAGTGCAATACAGTTGCTTCCCGAACGAAACTGGTGGTATCGTGGACGATTTGCTGGTGTATCGTTTCAGTGCTGAAAAGTATTTGTTGGTGGTGAATGCTGCGAATATCGATAAGGATTGGGCATGGTGCACCAAATGGGCGAAAGAGTTAGGTATGAACTTGGATACGGATTTGGAGAACGCTTCCGAGAATATCTGTCAACTTGCCGTTCAAGGACCGTTAGCATTGAAAGCAATGCAAAAATTGACTTCCGCTGACGTGGTGGATATGGAATATTATACTTTCCAAGAAATTCCGTTTGCCGGGGTAGACAAAGTAATTTTTTCCACGACCGGATATACCGGAGCAGGCGGTTGCGAGATTTACGCTTACGTGAAAGACGCCGAGAAAATCTGGAATGCCGTATTCGAGGCAGGCGCAGAGTTCGGTATTAAGCCTTGTGGTTTAGGTGCTCGCGACACTTTGCGTTTGGAAGCCGGTTTCTGCTTGTACGGGCATGAAATTGATGACGAACACTCTCCGATTGAAGCCGGATTAGGTTGGATCACGAAGTTTGTACCGGGAAATGATTTCATCAACCGCGCGTACCATGAAAAAATGAAAAATGACAAGCCTGCCCGCTACATGAAACCGTTCGAGGTGCTGGATAAGGGTATCGCTCGTCAGGGATACGTGATCGAGGACGCGGAAGGAAACGAGATCGGGGTGGTTTGCTCGGGTACTGTTTCCCCGTTGACAGGCAAGTCAATCGGTACGGGATACGTGAAGAGCGGTTTCCACAAGCTGGATACCGAGATTTTCATCCGTGTAAGAAATAAAGCTTTAAAAGCGAAAATCGTCAAAACCCCGTTCTTTTAGTCGGGTGCTTTTGAGCTGAACGATAACAAAGCACCCGCAAACGGGTGCTTTTGTCTTTGAAGGTATAAAAACGTTTTCGGAAAGGCGGAAGTTGTTGATATCAAGCGAATAACGAATGCGAATAAAAATTACGGAAAAAAGTCTTTTATACCGACTTATTTTGCATCTTTGCAACGTGATTATAAACAAGATTTTAGTATTAATTATCTATTAAATATTTTAGAGATGAGAAAACACATTTTTAATGCCGGACCTTGTAAATTGCCGGATTCTACATTGGAAAATGTATCAAAAGCTGTGCTTGAGTTTGGTAACACGGGACAATCTATTTTGGAAGTGTCTCACCGTTCTTCTGATTTTCAAGCTGTGTATGACGAAGCTGTAGCTTTATTCAAAGAAGTATTGGGCATCCCGGAAGGATATTCCGTAATTTTCTTGGGTGGTGGCGCCAGCATGCAATTCTGCATGATCCCGTTCAACTTCTTCAAGAAGAAAGCTGCTTATGTGAACACCGGTACTTGGTCAACCGCTGCTATTAAGGAGGCTAAAATGTGGGGAGATGTAGAAATTGTTGCTTCTTCTGAGGCAGATGGATTTACTTATTATCCCGAATTCACGATCCCTTCAGACGTGGATTACATGCACATCACTTCCAACAACACGATTCGCGGTACGGAAATTTTCTATGATCCGACTTCTCCGGTGCCTTTAATCTGTGATATGTCATCAGACATCTGCAGCCGTCCGGTTGACGTGTCTAAATATGCTATGATCTATGGCGGTTGCCAGAAGAACCTCGGACCTGCCGGAGTTACTTTCGTGATCATCAACAATGATTTCTTGGCTAACAACGTTGTTGCAGACAGAATGATCCCGACCATGTTGAGATACAAAACTCACGTGGATAAAGAATCTATGTACAACACTCCTCCTTGTGTGAACATCTTTGGGGTAAAAGAAACCTTGAAGTGGGTTAAAGCAATGGGTGGCGTTGAAGCTATGGAGAAATTGGCTATCGAGAGAGCTGATATGATCTATAACGAATTGGAAAGAAGCAAGATGTTCCGTCCGGTTGTGAAAGAAGGTTCTCGTTCAAGAATGAACATTCCTTTCTTGTTGAGAGAAGGATACGAGTCATTGGAGAAAGAATTCTTGGATTTCACTAAATCAAAGAATATCGTGGGTATTAAGGGACACCGTTCAGTAGGCGGATTCCGTGCTTCTACTTACAACGCTTGTACTATCGAGGACGTGAAGGCTTTGGTTGCTGCAATGCAAGAATTTGAAGCTGCTCATATTAAATAATTTATTGATTTACGATTTCGGATTTACGATTATTGCTTTCGGAAGAGGGTGATCGAAATCTGAAATCGTAAATCTTTTTTTTACATCAAAAATTGAAATATCATGACTAAAGTATTAATTGCAACAGATAAACCGTTTGCTCCGGTTGCTGTAAACGGGATTCGTGAGATCGTAGAGGCTCAGGGATACGAATTGGTATTATTAGAAAAATATACATCTCAAGACGAGTTGATCGCTGCCGTGGCTGACGTTGACGCTATGATTATCCGCTCGGACAAAGCTACAAAAGAAGTTATCGAGGCTGCCAAGAAATTGAAAGTGATCGTTCGTGCAGGTGCCGGATTTGACAATATCGACTTGGCTGCTTGTACCGCTCATAACGTGGTAGCTATGAATACCCCGGGACAAAACTCAAACGCAGTGGCTGAGTTGGCTTTCGGTATGATGGTTTACATGGCTCGTAACTTCTTCAACGGTAAATCAGGTTCTGAGTTGAAGGGGAAGAAAATCGGTATCCACGCTTATGGAAACGTGGGACAGAATGTGGGTCGTATCGCTCGCGGTTTCGGCATGGAAGTGTACGCTTTCGACCCGTTCATGACGGATGAACAAATCAAGGCAGCCGGTGCTACCCCGTTACATTCGGCTGAAGAAATGTATGGTATGTGCCAATATATCTCTTTGCATATCCCGGCAACGGAACAAACCAAGAAATCTATCAACTATGATTTGTTAAAGAATATGCCGAAGGGTGCCGTGTTGGTAAACACCGCTCGTAAAGAGGTTATCGACGAGGAAGGTTTGGGTAAATTGATGGAAGAAAGAGCTGATTTCCACTATATCACCGATATCGCTCCGGATTGCGATTGCTTCAACAAGTTTGAAGGTCGTTTCTTCGCTACCCCGAAAAAGATGGGTGCTCAGACTGAAGAGGCTAACGTTAATGCCGGATTGGCTGCCGCTCGCCAAATCGTGAACTTTATCGAGAAAGGCGACGAGAAATTCAGAGTAAACAAATAGAATTGTAAATTGTAAATTTTAGATTTTAAATTGGAACACAGCAAATTTAAAATCTAAAATCTAAAATCTAAAATTGTATATGGCAATAGTAAAACCATTTAAAGGATTGCGTACTCCCTCTCAAGAAATTTGCGAGGAGTTGGCTTGTCTGCCTTATGACGTGATGAACTCGGAAGAAGCTGCACAAATGGCAGCCGGTAAACCTCGTTCATTATTACATGTGACCAGAGCCGAAATCGACTGTCCCGCTGGAACGGATATTCATTCCGAAACAGTTTATAACAAGAGTGTTGAGAACTTCAATATGTTCCAAGACAAGGGATGGTTGGTACAAGATGAGGACGCAAAATTCTATATCTACGCCCAAACCATGGACGGAAGAACACAATACGGTATCGTGGGATGTGCTGCTTGCGAGGATTACGTGAACGGTATTATCAAGAAACACGAGTTGACTCGTCCCGACAAGGAAGAGGATCGTATGATTCTGACCCGTTACGTGAAAGCTAATTTGGAGCCTGTGTTCTTCGCTTACAAGGCAGTGCCGGAAATCGACGCTATCGTTGAGGATATCGTGAAAAGCCGGAAAGCTGACTACGATTTTGTGGCAGAAGACGGTTTCGGTCATCATTTCTGGGCTATCAACTGCCCGGATACGAACAAGCGTCTGGAAGAATTGTTCGCCACCAAAGTGCCTTACACTTATGTTGCGGACGGACACCACAGAACGGCTGCTGCCGCTCGTATCGGTGCCGAATTCAGCGCTAAGAACCCGAACCACAACGGAACAGAAGAGTATAACTTCTTCATGGCTGTTCATTTCCCGGATCATCAATTGAAAATTATCGATTACAACCGCGTTGTGAAAGATCTGAACGGTTTGACCGAGGAGCAATTGATGGCTAAATTGGGTGAACATTTCACGGTTGAAGATATGGGTACGGAGATTTACCACCCGGCTAAATTGCATGAATTCAGCATGTACTTGGGTGGAAGATGGTATAAATTGACCGCTAAACCCGGAAGCTACGATGATAACGATCCGATCGGAGTATTGGACGTAACGATTCTTTCTAATCACGTGTTGGCTGACATCCTTGACATTCAGGATTTGCGTACTTCCAAACGGATTGATTTCGTTGGTGGTATCCGTGGGTTGGGTGAATTGAAGCGTCGTGTTGACAATGGAGAGATGAAAGTGGCTTTCGCTTTATATCCTGTGTCTATGGAGCAATTGATTAATATTGCCGATACCGGGAATATTATGCCCCCGAAGACAACTTGGTTTGAGCCGAAGTTGCGTTCAGGAATGGTAATCCATAAGATTTGATAAAATAAAAAAAGCGGCGGGAGCCGCTTTTTTTTATGCCTTGTATTTAAGCCATTTGTAAAGTTCTTTCCACGTGACCTTTTTCCCGTACATCAGGATACCTACCCGGTATATCTTGCCCGATAGCCATGTGAAGAACAGGAAGGAAGCAACCAGTAATCCCATGGAAGTAGCGATCTCCCATGCCGGGACCCCGAACGGGATGCGCACGAGCATCACTACCGGGGAAGTGAACGGGATAAGAGAACTCCAGAATACCATGGGCGATTCGGGGCTTTTCATGGCAGCGACACCGATATAAAGGGCTACTACCAATATGATAGAGAGCGGTGTCATGAATTGTTGGGAATCGGTTTCGTTATCCACTGCTGCACCGATCGCGGCGAAGAGTGACGCGTAGAGTAAGTATCCCCCGATAAAATAGAAAAGGAATGCTGCAAGGAATTTCATGATAAACGCGGGATCGATCGTCTTTGCCAGATTCTGAATCACGGCTAACTGTTCCGTGTTTATCTCGGAACTCTGTGCGAACATCGTGAGGTCACTTGCGTTTTTCAATGCTTCCAAGTCCAAGTTGGGCATAAACAACGCTTGAAACGCGATCATAATTATTCCGCCGAGAACAATCCAGATCAGAAATTGCACAAGTCCCACGGCGGCAACACCGATGATTTTTCCCAACAAGAATTGGAATGGTTTCACGGAAGAAACGAGAACTTCAATGATACGGTTCGTCTTTTCTTCAATGACGCCTTTCATGACTTGGGAAGCGTACATGAAGACAAAGAAATAGATAATCATTCCTGCCACTAACCCGATAATGGAAGTGATTTCCGAAGAACCCTCTTTCGTATCTCCTTTATCCGTGACTAACAAGGTTCTGACTAATACAGGTGTCTTTGCCGCGTCCAATTCTTGTTCAAGGTTAGGTACCTGACTTTTGGCTATGACTTCGGCTCGCTTGATACTCTCGATATTCTGTCGTAGCTGTGCGGCCAGTTCATTTTTTAATTCCATGGGTACCTGTGATGTCGAGAATACCGGAATTTCGGCATGAGTCATAACGTTTGCCGGCACTCTGGTAATGGCGTAATAGTCATTCTTTTTCAGAAACTCGGCATAATCGCTTTCCGGTATGTCATGGTCAATGTATTGGAAAGTCGTGTTATTAATCTTCTGGAATGGGGTTTCGAGACTCGATTCGTTGATCACGGCTATCGTTCTCTTTTGCGTGTCGTCACGCAATAGCATCCACATCAGAAACGCGTAAAACAATGCGAACAGGATCGGAACGAAAATGGTAACGACCAGAAATGTTTTTTTACGTACCCTTGTGGAGAACTCCCGGCTTATGATGATGAATATCTTGTTCATTTTAATTGAAAATTGAAAATTGAAAATTGAAAATGAAGAATCATTCACAAGCTTCAATTTGAATTATTATAGCTTAATATTCTATTGTTCTTTAACCAGTTTGATGAAAATATCGTTCATGCTGGGAATAATCTTCTGGTAAGAGATTATGTCCGCTTTCGGCAGCACTCTGGACAGGAGAGTATTTGCCGAACAATACGTGTTCTGTTGTAAGATAATATCTTGGCGTTCATCTTCGACACGCTGGGATACTACCTCGAACTCCGAGCCGACAACGAGTTCCGGGTTAAATTCCGGGTTGTAGCGACAACTTAATTGATAGGTATTGCTGGCATATTTTTCCCGAATCTGGTTAATCGGGCCTTCGATGATTTTCCGGGATTTGTTAATGAGAGCGATATGGCTGCAAATCTCTTCGACTGATCCCATGTTGTGAGTGGAAAAGATGATTGTCGTTCCTTTTTTGCGAAGTTCCAATATCTCCTTTTTCAATAATTCCACGTTGATCGGGTCAAACCCGCTGAAAGGCTCGTCGAATATCAGCAACTCCGGTTCATGTAACACGGTTGTGATAAACTGCACCTTCTGCGCCATTCCTTTGGAGAGTTCTTCTACCTTTTTGTCCCACCAAGCCTCTATGCCGAATTTTTCGAACCACATTTTCAATCGGGTAATGGAATCACTTTTGCTGATTCCTTTTAAACGAGCCAGATAGACGGCTTGTTCTCCGACTTTCATCTTCTTGTAGAGTCCTCGCTCTTCCGGAAGATAACCGATGCGATTGACGTCAGATGGTTTCAGATGTTCACCCCGGAAATAGATTTCGCCCGAATCAGGAGCGGTGATTTGATTGATGATACGGATTAATGAGGTTTTCCCGGCTCCGTTCGGACCTAGTAATCCGTAAATCGAGCCTTCCGGGATATTGATGGAAACATCATCCAGTGCCTTGTGATTGGCATACGTCTTGACGATGTTTATAGCTTTAAAGAAACTCATATTCGTTTAGTAAGCAAAGGCTGCCGAAGGGGCAGCCTTTGAAGGTTATTTTATTTCAAACATTAAAGCGTCTTTGGGAATTTTGTCGCCTTTATTTACATGGATTTTAACGACAGTTCCGCTTATAGGGGCCAGGATTTTGTTATGCATTTTCATGGCTTGCAGGAGGCATAATAAGTCTCCGGCTTTTACTTCCTGACCTTCTTTCACGTACATGTCGATAATAGAACCGGGTATGTACGTGAGGACGGCTCCCGGATCGGGTTTTTCCCATTTCTTGCGGTTGATAAATTTCTCCGTGAATTGGGTTTTGTATTGTAAGCCGTCAATTTCTAATAAGTCATATTTTGGTGTACTCATTCGTGGTATAATTTAAGATTAAAATGGAGGAATACCATGTTTTTTTGCCGGGGTTAGTACCGACTTGTTGCTGGATACCTCGATAGAGTGTTTCAAAATTTTCCGGGTTTCCTCGGGTTCGATGACAGAATCAATGTACCCTTTGGATGCAGCCACATAGGGGTTAGCGAATTTCTCGCGATATTCGGCAACTTTGATCTTGCGCATTTCGTCCGGATTCTCTGCTGACATGATCTCTTTCTTGAAGATAATGTTAGCGGCTCCTTCCGGTCCCATTACGGCAATCTCTGCTGTCGGCCAAGCGAACATGAAGTCTGCTTTCAAGTGACGCGAGTTCATGGCGATGTAACCTCCGCCGTACGCTTTCCGCAGGATCACGGTGATCTTGGGCACGGTCGCCTCGCTATACGCGTAAAGTACTTTTGCCCCATGACGGATAACACCCATGTGTTCTTGTTCCACGCCCGGTAAGTAACCCGGCATATCTTCGAAGGTCACGATCGGGATATTGAATGCGTCACAGAAGCGGATGAAACGTCCCGCTTTATCCGATGAATCGCAATCCAGCACTCCCGCTAACACGGAAGGTTGATTTGCCACGAAACCGATAGTTTCTCCGTCGATACGTCCGAATCCGACCACGATATTTTTGGCAAATTCCTGTTGTATTTCAAGGAAGTCCGAGTCATCGGCAACCGCCCGGATAATATCTCTCACGTCGTAAGGTTGAGTGGGATCGGCGGGAACAATCTTTTCGATTTTGTACTCCGGTTTCGGCGGTTTGGAGGGGAACGGTTTGGCTTTCGCCTCGTTACTCCACGGGATAAAGGTCAATAGTTTTTTGATCTGTTCGAAACATTCGTACTCCGAGTGTGCGAAGAAATGGGCGTTACCGCTGACTTCACTGTGCACTCTGGCACCCCCGAGTTCTTCCATCGTTACCACTTCACCGAGTACGGTTTTCACCACTTCCGGTCCCGTGATAAACATTTTCGAGATGTTGTCCACCACGAACACGAAGTCAGTCAAAGCGGGTGAATACACGGCACCTCCCGCGCAAGGACCGAGAATGACGGATAATTGAGGAATAACTCCGGATGCCTGCGTGTTACGGAAGAAGATTTCCCCGTATCCTGCCAGAGAGTCAACTCCTTCTTGAATACGAGCACCTCCCGAGTCGTTGATCCCGATCAAGGGCACTCTCATTTTCAGAGCGTGGTCCATGATTTTGGTGATCTTGCGGGCATGCATCAAGCCTAATGAACCACCGGCAACGGTGAAGTCTTGGGCATAGATACACACGGGTTCTCCATAAATAGTACCGGTTCCGATGATAACACCATCACCATGCAGAACCTTTTTATCCATATCAAAATCTTTTGACTGATGCTCAACGAACATGTCGTACTCGTGGAAAGAATCTTTGTCGAGTATTGCTTCAATACGCTCCCGGGCTGTCAACTTTCCCATTGCAGCTTGCTTCTTAATAGCCTCTTCGCCACCACCTTGAAGAACAATCTCTTTTCTCTTCCTTAAATCAAGAACATTTCTTTTAAGTGACATAAGTAATAATTTATGTTTGTAAATGATAGGTTTCAACTCAATACAAAATCCTACCTACCCAGTCTGCAAAATTACGAAAAAAAACGGAGAAAAAAACACCTGTTCGGGGGTGTTTGGGATAATGTATTGATACATTGTGCATTGGAGTGGTAAAATGTTTTTTTGCCCCCCATCGTGTTTTTGTTCTGTTTTCGTAACACGAAACAAGTTTCATGCGTAAAATTTACATTCTGTTTTGCGGGAGTGGTGGGGGCATGTGGAAGGAGTTTTCCGTGTTACCCGTGGGATTTGAAGAAATAATTGTAGTTTTGCAATTGGTTTACAACCTTCGAAATGAAGATAGAATGAAGATTTTACGTAGGATATTAAAATATATATTCAGGGTTATACTGGGGCTTTTCACCTTGGTAGTGCTTGTTATGATTCTTTTATACATTCCCGGTATACAGAATTTCGTGACGGGAAAGGCGGAGCAATACGTGGAGCGTAACATGGGTATGAAACTTTCCGTGGGGCGTGTACTGTTGAAATTCCCGTTAGACTTGGCAGTGGAAAGAATTTATTTTGGAAAGACGGAGCGGGACACGATGCTGAGTGCTGACCTGATTCAAGTAAATGTCGCTTTATCGAAATTGTTGAAGAAGGAGATTGAAGTGCGACGGTTGGTGATAGAGAATGCGGCAATGAACTTCGGGGATACGCTTTCGGGAATGAAAATGAAAGTGGCACTCCATGAACTGAATCTTCGTATGGACAGGTTGAATCTGGCGAAGCAAGAGGCTGACATTCCTACGGTTTCCTTGCATGGCGGAACGGTTTTCATGAACTTGGGTGAAAGTGAGCCGGACACCACACAGCCGGGAGAGCCGGCACGTTGGAAGTTCCGGGTGGGCGAGTTGCTGTTGGATAGTGTCGACTGCGTGATGAACGGGTTGCCCATGGGACAAATCCGCGCGGGAGTGGGCGAAGGACGCTTGAGGGAAGCGGAGATACATCTTGGGGAACAGACGGTAAATCTGGATTCCATACTATTGGTACGGGGATATTGTGAGGTGCTGACGCTTGCGGATGCCACTTCGGGCGGGGAGGACGCGGTACAGGATTCCACGGGGAGTATGCCGTGGGTAGTACATGCCGGGAAGGTCGAGTTGGCGGATAGTCGTTTTTTAATGAAGCCTCGCGGAATAAGTGTGGCAGAGGAAAGATTTCCGGAGGCGATACGGGTATCGGCTCTTTCATTGCAAGTGGACAGCGTGTTTAACCGGGGAACGGAGATAGCGGCTATCGTGCAGCGATTGCAGTTGAAAGAAGGGAACGGGCTTGATTTGCGGAATTTATCCTGTCGGGTAAATGTCGGGAGCGATAAGTCTAACGTTTCCAATCTGTCATTGAAAACGGCTTATAGCCGGTTAGGGATGAACGTGCAAGCGGCTAGCGGGCTTACCGGATTCGGGATGAATACTCCTTTGCGCTTGTCGATAAACGGTACGATAGGGGGGAAGGATATACTTTTGTTTATGCCGGACACGAATAAATTAATGGAATCTTTTTTACAGGATAAAACGTTTTCGCTTGCCGGATTATTGAATGGGGAGATCGAGCGATTGAATATCGAACACCTGAACGTGGGTGCCGGAAATGATTTTTTGTTGGAAAGTAGCGGAAAAGTTTCTTCTATTACCGATATGGAACAGATGGTCGCGGATTACCGGGTATCGTTGACTGTTCGGAACGGGCGTTTTTTCGCGCCGTTCTTGGGCGACGGGGAGGAGGCAGGCGTGGTTGTGCCGGATAATTTGAAGTTGAACGTCGATTTACATATGGCGGATCAGACCGCGAGAGTCAAAGTGGGAGTTAGCCCCCGACAAGGAAGTCTGAATATGGTTGCCGGTTACGGGATGAAAGATAATTCCTATTACGCGGGAGTTCGTTTGCGGGAGTTCGCGTTGAATGAATTTATGCCAAAAGATTCATTGGGAATGGTTTCCGCCACGCTTTCCGCCTCGGGGAAAGGATTGGATTTGAAAACGGCGGCGGGCAAAGTGAATTTAGCTTTGGCATTATTGCAATACAATGGTTACGATTATAAAGATATCACGTTGAATGCCGTGTTGAAAGAGGGTGTGCTGAACGGGGTTTTGGCAAGTGGTAATAAAGAGTTGGATATGGATATGAAATTCCAGCTTACCGCCGGCGACAAAGGATACGAGGCAAAGATTGAAAGTGATATCCGGAATGCGGACTTGAAAGGATTGCATTTTATGCCGGAAGAACTGGCGTTCTCTCTGGGATTGACGTTGCAGGGAGAATTGAACGCGGACAGTACTTCCGCTCTAAAAGCCGATTTCACGGATATCGTTTTGAAAGATGTCGGAACCCGGCAGTTGGGGAATTTAAATATATCGTTCGCCGGGGAGGACAATCGTACCCGATTGAACGTGGACGCTGGAGATTTGAGCGTGAAGTTTAACGGGAAAGGGAACGGCTATTTGTTGGCTCGGCAATTTGCCAAAGCGGGAGAACTGCTTGCCGGACAACTGGAAATACACGATTTTAATATGGAACAATTGGGGGAGGTGTTGCCGGATTTCAGTTTGACGATCGATGCTGCCCAAAAGAACATATTAAACAGTTACCTGAAGAATAACGGGATGCGCTTCAAGCGTGTAGGTATAGAACTGGGGACGGATACCGAGTCCCACTTCAAGATGGATGCCGGGGTTTTCGGGTTGGACATCGAGGGTTTCGTGATTGATAGCGTGTTCATGAACGCTCACGGTCAAGGCGTGGCTTTACGCTACGGGGTGAACGTGTTCGGGGCAAAAAATCAATTGGAAGCATTGTCGCAATTGACCGCGGAAGGCTCGGTGGAACACGATCAGGTAAACGTGAGATTGCGGGAACGGGAGAATAAAGACGGAGAGATCTTTAACATCGGGGCGAATATCGCTTTTCAGGACAGTGCTGTCAGCGTGAGTATATCCCCGGACCCGTTGGTGTTGGGATACGTGTCTTGGCAAGTGAACCGGGGAAACTTTGTTCGTCTGAAACAAGGCGAAATTCCGGCGGCAAACTTGCAGTTGTTGAACGGGGATAAGCGTATCCGGTTGGTGTCGGAGGAAGGAGCGAACCGGGAACCGGAATCATTGGTCGTGGATATAAAAGGTATTGATCTGGGGCATATCTCCGATGTGTTGAGTTTTATCCCGGATATGTCCGGTATGCTGGGCGTTGATTTACAGATGCACAGTAAAAACAAGGTGATCGACGTGGGTGGAAATATCACGATAAATGAATTTAATTATCAACAGGAGCGGATCGGGAACTTGGATATGGGTATAAAATACCGCTTGTCGCGACAGACCGAGCATGATGTCGATTTTACCCTTGCCGTGGACGGGCAACAGGCTCTATTGGCGCGGGGCAAGATGATGACCGGACCGGATGATCAGAACATGGATTTGAATATAGGGATACCGAAATTACCGCTACGGGTGGCAGGAGCCTTCACGCCGCCGGGGATGATTCGTCTGGGCGGGGATATGGTCGGAGCGTTCCGTATCAAGGGGAATATGAGCCAACCTTTGATTGACGGCAATTTGAGTTTCAGAGAGGGAGAAGTGGAAGCGCTTCCGGTGGGAACGACCTTCAAGATAGATACCTCTACCATCACGATTCGGAATAATTTATTGAAATTTAATCATTTCGGGCTGATTGCTCCGAATAAGCAACGACTGGAATTGCAGGGGGACGTGAACTTTGCTTCATTCTCCAGTATCGAGATGGATGCATCCGTCACGGCTCGTAATTTCCAAGCGATGAAGGTGCAGGAAAACGACGAAACAATGGTTTACGGGAAATTGTTTGTCGACGTGTCGGCAACCTTGAAAGGAATGTTAGACGCGTTGAAGATTCGGGGAAATATTAATCTGTTGGATAACAGCGAAGTGTACTACACGTTGAAGTCCGCTCCTTTGTCCGTGACCGACCGGAGTGTTGATCTCGTGCGTTTCGTGTCTTTCCGGGATAGTACGGAAGTGGCGGAGGATGACCAACTGAAGCAAATCCGCGCAGTCAGTCTGGACTTGTTGATGTCCGTGAATATCGCCCCGCTGGTAAGTTTGAACGTGTTGTTGTCCGCTAACGGGCAGAACCGGGTTTCCATCAACGGGGGAGGGAGTTTGACCTACACGCTGAGTCCGGTGGGAGAGAGTCGCCTCGTGGGGCGCTACGTGCTGTCGAGCGGAATCGTGTCTTACGGCTTGCCGGTGATCGGGCAGAAAGATTTCAAGATACAGGATGGCAATTACGTGGAATGGACAGGAGATATTGCCAACCCGACACTGAATATTATGGCGGCAGAAACGATCTCCGCGAGTGTCACGGATGATAGCCAGAAATCCCGTCTGGTGAATTTCAAGGCGATAATACGGATTACCAACACGTTGGAGAAGCCGGATATCACTTTCGACCTTGCCGCCGAGGGGGATATCACGATACAGAACCAGTTGGCGGCGATGACTCCCGAAGAAAGATCCAGAGAGGCGATGAATATGATGATATACGGGTCTTACTCGGGACCCGGTACGGTAGCCAAATCAAACGCTTCCGATAATGCGATCAATAATTTCGTGGAACGGGAGTTGAATCAATGGTCGAGAAAACATTTGAAGAACATGGATTTGACTTTCGGCATCAATACATACAATCAGGTATCGGAGGCGGGCGAGTCGAAGAAGACGGATTACTCCTACCAATTCTCGAAACGGCTGTTCAATAACCGGGTTCGGGTGAAAGTCGGGGGACGTATATCCACGGATAATGATCCGGCAGCCGGGGGTGTGGAGGAGAATCTGGTCGATGATATCGCGGTGGAATACCTGTTCGGGAAGAATCCCAATTTCTTCCTTAAAATATTCCGGCACACGGGTTACGAGAGCGTGTTGGAGGGCGAAGTCACCCAAACCGGTATCGGTGTGGTGTTACGGAAAAATTACCAGAAATTCCGGGATATATTCCGGCGAAAGAAGAAAACGAAAGTGGAAAAGAAAGAAACACGGCGAATAGAAAATGAAAAGTCTGATAAATAGAATATATATATCCGTGACGGTAGCTTTGCTACTGTTGGGCGCATCTTGTTCGCAGACCAAAAAACTGACGGAAGGCGAAGTGTTGTACACCGGGGTGAAAAAAATGAAAATAGAAACGGCGGAAGGAGTCAAGTTGCAAGGGGCGCAGAGTTCCGCGATTTCCAACCCGATGTCCTATCCCCCCAACAACCCGTTGTTCGCCCCGTACGTGCGTTCGCCTTTTCCCATCGGTCTGTGGGTGTACAATTGGAACATCAAAAAAGAGAAAGGTCTGAAACACTGGTTGTACAAGAAGTTGGCGAAGAAACCGGTATTGATTAGCGACGTGCAACCGGAATTGCGCTTGAAAGCGGTGGAGAACGCTGCCCGGGATTACGGGTATTTCGGGGTGGAAACGAGTTACGAGATCATCCCCAACAAGCGCAATCCCAAGAAAGCGAAAATCAGCTATCACGTGCGTGTACCCGAACCGTATATGTTTGGCAATATCGAGTTCTGGGGATGGAAAGGACGCATGGATAGTTTGTTGCAGAGGAGGAAACAGCGTTGCCTTTTGACAAAAGGGGCTGAATACAGTGTTTACTCGATGGAAGACGAGCGGGAGCGTATCACCCAATTGTTGAGGAACAACGGTTACTATTATTTCCAATCGGACTATATCGAGTTTCTTGCCGACACGACACGGGAAAAGCGGGTGGCTGATGTTCGTATCGCCTTGAAACATGGTGTTCCGGCTGTCGCGTTGCAACCTTACAAGATTGGGAGTGTAGAACTGGTGCTGGAGGAACCCGATGAGTCGGAAACGACCGATTCGCTAGCTTATAAAGAGATAAATGTAAAATACACGAAACCGTTGGGTGTAAAACCCAAAGTGCTGGCTCGTTCGATGTATTTATTGCCGGGAGATATTTACTCTTTCCGGCGGCAGAATCGTACGCAGACAAGCCTTGCCCGTTTGGGGATTTTTAAATACACGAATCTGAACGTCACCCGTGCGGACACGGCAAGGACGGACGGATTCGGCAAATTGAATTTTGGAATTAACGCGGTGTACGATTTACCGATCGAAACCGAGGTAGAGGTGGATGTATCCTCGAAATCCAACAACTTGCTGGGACCGGGACTGACTCTCGGTATCACCAACAAAAACCTGTTCCGGGGAGGAGAGAACCTGTCTTTCAAGTTGAACGGGGCATACGAGTGGGAGGTCGGTAACAAGCAAGGCAACTCGAAATCCGGATTAATCAATTCCTACGAGTTGGGCGTGAATGTCGGTTTGTCGGTACCTCGCTTGTTGGTTCCCAATTTCTTGAAAAGTACGAAAGATTTTCCCGAACGCACGCATTTCCAAATCGGAGTGGATTTCCTGAACCGTCATACATTTTTCCGGATGATTTCATTCACGGGATCATTCAGTTATGATTTCCAGTCTTCCTACCGGAAGTATCACACGATCACCCCGTTGAAGCTCAGTTATACCCATTTGTTGCGGACTTCAAAGGAATTTGACGAAACGATGGATAATAATCCGGCAATAGCGATGAGTTTCAAGAATCAGTTTATACCCTCGATGGCATACACCTACACGTATGACCGACAGGGGACTTCCCGTAACCCGAACCGGTTGTACTGGCAAAATATGATCATGTCGGCGGGAAACTTGTTGTCCGCGATACAGTACTTGTCGGGGAATCACAAGGGAGAGGGGAAAACGATATTCGGTAACACCTATTCCCAGTTTCTGAAAGGTACTTCCGAGATTATTGTTTACCGGAAACTGACCGAAAATTCGTTGATCGCCACTCGTTTCATGGGAGGGCTCGGGTACGCTTACGGCAATTCAAGCGTGATGCCGTATAGCGAGCAATTTTATATCGGGGGAGCCAACAGCATCCGGGCTTTCACGATTCGTTCCATCGGGCCGGGTAGCTATCACCAGAAAAGTGATAACAAGACGGCATATCTCGACCAGACCGGGGATATAAAACTGGAAGGAAATATCGAGTTGCGCTTTAAAATAGCGGGAAGCCTGAACGGGGCAATTTTCTTGGATGCCGGTAACGTGTGGTTGTTGCGGAATGACCCCAAGCGTCCGGGGGGAGAATTCAAGCTGGCGGGTTTGCTGAACGAGATCGCGCTGGGAACAGGTTGCGGGTTGCG
This sequence comes from Butyricimonas sp. DFI.6.44, assembly GCF_022132345.1. Classification (NCBI taxonomy): domain Bacteria; kingdom Pseudomonadati; phylum Bacteroidota; class Bacteroidia; order Bacteroidales; family Odoribacteraceae; genus Butyricimonas; species Butyricimonas sp. DFI.6.44. Next base: position 88,241 of record NZ_JAKNJD010000010.1, read on the forward strand.
CTATGACATCGGTTTTATCGTTATCCGCGGGGATTTAGGTGTTGCTTTGCATACCCCTTACAAGAATCCCGATAAACCGGGATATTACAATATTTCCAAATTCAAGGACGGGTTGGCGTTCCATTTGGCTATCGGTTATCCGTTCTAGAATAACAGCAGGAATCATCTATGTATTTGTCGTATTCATTCCGGTATACGGTGTTTATATTTTTGTACCCTTGCTAAGTAGAGGCGGGTGAAATGTGTTGGAAGAAAAGTGGTTTTGCTGTTAATGAAAGTTATATGATTATAATATTATAATAATGTGATTTGTACTTTCTTTATATCATCTCCCATTCAACTCCTATTCAACTCCCATTCATCTCCTATTATAAAGGTATAGAAATAGAAAATTAATTGGAATTAAATAAAATTTGATAATACTGAACTATATGGTATGATTATAATTAATTCTTAGAAGATAACTGAACAGGGCAGAAATTGATCTCGAAAAAGAGAGGAAAACAGGACCGGCGTAAAAAAAAGAAGACTGCCCGAGCGTGTCGGACAGTCTCCCGTTGTTTGAAATTATTGAACCCGAAAACTATTTTACTTTTTCGTAGATGTAAAGTTCGTGAATTTCTCCGGTGTAACCTTCATCTTTGAACGGACCTTGTGACATACCGAGAACGATCAGGGTACCACGGTTGTTCAATACCACGAGGTCGTCATTTACCGGGTCGATAGAAAGACCTTCGATCTCTCCGGCGCGGCGGAAATCACTCATCTCGCGGAATAATTCAACTCTTCCGGCTTTCGCTCCGCCGGCAATTTTGCCTGTACGCATTACGGGTTTCCCTTTTTTGTCAAGTTTCACGCTGAAAGGGGTGTCCTTAACAACTTCAGTTCCGTCCTGCAATCCGGTGAAGTGTACTTCAGAGATGTCGGCAATGTAAATGTTGTCAGGAATATTGTATAATGATTCACCGTCATCTGAAGTGAAAAGCATTTTACCGTCAGCGATGAAAATACCTTGACACCAGTACGGGGTCGGGCGGCATTGCATCTTGGTATAGTATTGTCCTGTTTCAAGGCTGTAGCAATACACGTAACGGCTATCCACCCAGTCGGACATCCAAACCATGTTTTTCTCGCGGTCAACGGCAAGACCTGATACCTCTACTTGTCCCGATTCCGGTGACCAAGGCAGGTCGCGTTTCCATTTCAACGTTTCCGCGTCATAGATAGATACGGCAATGTTGTAACCGCGTCCGTATTCGAATTTCTCGATACCGCAATAGATTTCCCCGTTATAAATGTCGATATCACCGAAGTGGTTGGCGATTTCGGGATTCTGGAACGGTTGATCGTTCTTCATGATAAGATTACCATGCTTATCGTATTTGTAAAGAACTTTAGTATCGGATACATAGTAATAGTTGCTGTCGATAGCAATTCCTTGACGTCCTGCCACGGGAATAACTTTTTTCAAGCGATACTCGGAGCCAAGATGTTGAGCGTTTACGGCCATACTTGCTAAAAGCAATGCCACAACAAATAATAACTTATTCATAATCAAAAATATTTAGGTTATTAATAAAGGTTTACTTTATATTAGAATTTAAGCAAACACATGATTTGCAAACTGTTGCCAGTGCCTTTGTCAACTTTGTCCGTGTAGTCGGACAAGATGTAATTCACTTGGAACTTAACATCCTTGATAGGCTCGTAAGTACAACCGATCAGGTAATTGTCCTTGTTGTTGGCAGAAGTCTTGTTCGTTTTGTCGCGATACATGTCAAAACGGGCTACCGGCAAGAATTTACCGATCTTGTAAGCGGCGAGGAAGTAGAAACCGTCTTCGTCAACATCGGCATCGTCACTCTTGATATGACCGTATTCTGCACGAAGGTCAAGACCGTTCGGATCATAATACCAAGCACCGGTGATAACGCGGTTCATGGCTTGATAATTTCCTACTACTTGTCCTGCATTGAGTTGTTTGTATTCACCCCAGTTGTAGCAACCGATGATACGCAATTTCTCGATGGGACGAACGGTGATACGACCAATGATATCTTTAGATTTGTTGTCGTCGTTCAACGTGGGAAGATAACCGTTGCTCAAAGATACTTGATAGCTCAAGTAGTTGAATTTCTTGTCTTTGCTCGGTAGGAAATCTCCATAAGCCATGATACCGAGGTCACGACCGTAGTCGATAAGGTTGGGAGTTGAAACAGCATTACGGCATACCATGCGGTAGCAAATATTAGAGAAATCTACTGTTTCCAATGTCGCGGGGGAAATGTCATAGTTCTCGAAGCCAAGCGGCAAATAGTATTGACCCGCGCGGAAGTGTAGTCCTTTCGTGATATGCGCGTTAATGAACGCATCCATAACCGTGATTACTTTCTTCGAGTAAGCGGTTCCGTCGGTAGAACCGGAGAAACATTCCAATTGTGCGCGGAAGTCAAATGTTTTTGACACTTGCTTGTCGATGATCAAACGCATACGTTTCAATTGGAAAGATGATCTGTTGTCGCCGTTTTTGTCACCCCAGTTGTAACCGGTTTGGATGTAACCGGAAAATTTCGGTAGTAGTGAAAGGAGTTTATTTACTTTTTGAGTAAGATCCCCGTCATTTGTTTGGGCAGTCCCTTCAGTTGTGGCAGGGGTTTGGTCGTTCTCGGCCTTAGCCCATGTAGATGTGCATACGAAAAGGGCACAACACAGCATTAACACGTTCAATAAATAACTTTTTTTCATAACAATGTTAAATTAAGTTCATACAAATTATATTCTTCTCGGAATTACTTTTTCGGATTAGCCGCGTTCTCTCTTATTCCCCATTCTCCCGTGTGGAAGCGTACTTTCGGATCTCTGGTGTCGTTGCAGTTCACGATAAGCGCCCCCTCTTTTTCCCAGTATCCTTTCACCGTGTAACCGTGCATCGGACCGTCTTCCTCGCCGCGGACGGTTTTGTCGTCCGGGTTGATCACTATTTTTAAACCGCAGGATTGATTCAGCATGTCCATGTCCCCGCGGCTATTGCCACCCACTACCAGCGGGCGGGTTTTGATAAATGTCGGGATGACATTGGCTTTCCCGTCGTCTTGCGGGATCGGCAGCACGATTTCGTTTGTCAGCACCCCGTCGACAACGACAGACTTCATCCCGAGAATATTCACGTCAGGGATTCCCAATTCCTCTGATAAGAATTTTTGGTATAAAAACTCGGGAGAAGCTGTCAATATCCATACTTCAAATCCGTATTCTTTCAAATTCGCGATAAGCTGTTTCATTTCCGGGTAGAATTTTCCTTGGTATGATTCCACGTAACAATCGTAACCCAAGGTTGCCACGGCTTCGGGAGTCATTCCCGCGAGAAAATGGGCACGGTCTTCAACGTACACTTTACCCACGTTGTCGCCGTTTTTCACCATGCGGTTCAAAATAGCCATTTTTTCCTTTGACACTTTGTCATTCTTGCCCTTGTAATATTTGTCGGCGTAACGATACAGTGCTTCGTCTGCCAGATAATGAGGAACTTGCCCGAACACGGTGCCGTCCCCGTCGAACACGGCAACTTTGCGGGTATTCATGGTTAAGGTCGTGTTCAAGAATGTTTCAATGCGATCGTTAATCTCTTTTGACCATCCCTTGATCTCGCGATAGGTTTGCGCGGAGATATAAGGGGTGAAGAATAGCATTACCAGAATGATAACGCTACTCGTTACGAGCTTCTTTTTCATGTTTGTTATTACTTTTTGTTGTTAACCAAATATTGTTCTTCCTTGTAAGTAAAGCTGACAAATACTATTGATAAAGCGCACGCTATCAGCAATAATATAAATGTTCCATCCCAACCGAACGAACTTTCAGAGACATAACCCATCACGACGTTTGCCAGAATCGCGGTTCCGAAGAAATACCCGAAGAAACCCGTTAGCCCGGCAGATGTTCCCGCCGCGTTCTTGGGAGCAAGGTCAAGAGCCTGCACACCGATAAGCATCACCGGTCCGTAGATGAAGAACCCGATGGCAATCAGAGATAGCGTCACGATTGTATAGTTGTCGGAGAAATGCCAATAGAAGAAAATGAATACCGCTACAAGCGCCATGAAGATGATCGTTGTGATTGCCCGACGCCCCTTGAACACGTAGTCACTCAACCAACCGCAAACAAGCGTGCCCGGTATAGCGGCAAACTCGTAAGCGAAATATGCCCATCCGGCTTCTTTGATATCGTAGCCTTGTGCCTCTTTCAAATAGGTGGGAGCCCAGTCAAGACAACCGTAGCGAACCATGTAAACGAAAGCGTTAGCGATGGCGATGAACCATAACATTTTGTTATTAAGCACGTATTTGAAGAAGATTTCTTTCGTGGTGAGGACTTCTTCCTGTTTCTCGCTATAATTTTTCGGGTAATCGTTACGCCATTTCTCGATGGTGGGCAACCCGCAGGATTGTGGCGTGTCGCGAATCATAACGTAAGCGATTAGAGCGATTAGCAAAGCTACTGCCGCGGGGAATATGTAAGTACCTATAATGAAGTATTTTGTGCTGTCAGCCCCGTAGAACCAAGAACCGAACCACATGGCTCCGTACACGGCCATCGGGCCGACAAGAGCGCCACCCACGTTATGGGCGCAATTCCAGATAGACATCTTCGTGCCCCGTTCCTTCACGGAAAACCAGTGTGTCATCACGCGTCCGCAAGGAGGCCATCCCATTCCGTTGAACCACCCCACGAGGAAGTTTAGTACCGCCATAATCACGATGGAGATGGTACCCGCCCCGAATAGTTCAATCGGGACTGCCATGAACATCATGGATAACGCGGCTAGAACCAATCCTAAAGGTAGGAATACGCGCGCGTTGCTTCGGTCGGAAACACTACCCATCAAGAACTTGGATAAGGCGTAAGCAACAGCGTTTAGAGCTAACACGATACTTAACGAGCCTTTCTCGAAGCCGTAAGGACCGTCAGGATCTGTCAAAAATGGCATCGCCATTGAAAAGTTCTTTCGCACAATGTAATAGCCGGCATATCCAACGAAAATACCGATGAATACCTGCCAACGCATGCGCTTGTACGTAGAATCAATCTCACCCTCGGGTAACTGGGTTTTGAATGGCGCTGGTTTCAAAAAGTTCCACATGTTATTAGATTTTATGTTATAATTATTAATTTAGACACACCTTTATACGTAATAAATCTTAAAAAGTTTCATCGCAACCCTAAATAGGGCATTTTAGTATGTTTTTTCTTTGATTCATTGCAATTGTATTTAATTCTCAATGTTTTTTTTATCGAATGTATTCGAAAACGTTTTCTTTCTATTTCGAAACTAATCTCTTTCAATTCACAACAAAATTAGGGATATTGATTTTTAAATCAAAATAATTTTCAATAAAATTACGTTTCTCTTTTGATTTTATTTTTATTTCTTTTTGAAAAAGATTAGTTTACCCCGCTGGTGATAATATTTATATCATTCTAAAGCATTGGCTAATATTGATATAGGATGTTCGCACCGCTTGGTCGTGGACATTTCGATTTGCCATTTGCAAGTTTCGCAATCGGTAGCAACGATATCGATACCGCAACTTTCGATTTGATTGAACAAGGAAGCACCGATATCTTGTGAGGTCTTGTAATTCTCTTTCTTGAAGCCGTAAGTTCCTGCTATCCCGCAACATTGTGAATCGAGAATGGTTAATTCGATGTTGGGGATAAGTTTTAACAGTTCTATCGAATAATAAGACCAACCCAGTTTCTCCATGTGGCAAGGAGTGTGGTAAGCTACTTTGAGTTTTTCTCCTTGCTTGAAATTCAATTTCAAATCTTTTTGGCCAAGTAACCGATAGATGTAGCGTGTGGCTAATTCTATCCGGTCTCTGACATCGTCGTTTTTGACGTCCAATAGATGGGGATACTCGTCCCTGATGGTGAACGTGCAGGTTGACGAGGTGGCTATCACCGGAATGTTTTTATCGATGACGGACTTTCGAATCGAAGCTATGTTTGTTTTGGCTTGTTTTTTTGCCTGATTGATAAAGCCGTTAGAAATTAACGCGACCCCGCAGCATTTTTCTTTCTCGAGCAATTGTACCCCGATGCCGAGAGCGTTCATTACTTTCACGAGGTCTTTTCCCAGTTGCGGGTTGTTGTAGTTCGCGTAACAACCGTGGAAGTAGCTGACCTGCTTCGGGTAGGCGGCTTGCTTTTCAGCCTGTTTTTTGTACCACCCCTCGAATGTGCCGAACGAGTATTTCGGGAACGTGCGGCGGTGGTCGATCTTCATCACGCCGTCAAGGATGGCTTTCACGGGTTTTAATCCCAGCGTGGTGTTTACAATCGGGGCGAACGGGGTTGATAACGTCCCCACCAGATCCGTGTTCGCTAGGATGAAATCGCGTAGCGTGGGTTTCTTCTCGCTGTACTTGATGCGTGCGGACTGTATGATGTCGCCTATTCTCACGTTCGAGGGGCATGCCACCTCGCATCGCTTGCAATTAATGCAATATTTCAGAGATTCGTCATAGAAATTGAATTTCTTCAAACGCAGGCGTTCCCCGTCCGGTCCCGCTTGTTTGGGACCCGGGTAATCCGGGTTGACGGCTGCCACCGGGCAGTAAACGGTACACACGGTACATTTGATACATTGCTCGAAATTATTATCGCTTATATTGTGTTGTTGTAGATTCATAACATCTCCTGTTTACTTGAAATTCTGTCTGCTACATACAATGCGCTTAAGATGGAGACTCCCGCCCCGCATCCCTCTTTTATCGCGTTGAAGCCTTCCAGTATGGCTCCGGACACGTAAAGGTTTTCTATCGGTTTGCCATTTTGCATCCCCCGGAAATCTTTGTCGGTTTTTACCCCGAAAGTCTGATAGGGTTGAGCCTCGAACGCATCCCGGCTATACCATTGTTCGCGATTTCGGAAGTAAGTGACGTCCAGATTGAAGATTGGTTCGTAAACCCGTTCCGGATCGGCAATCAGTCCTTGGCTGAAATAACTTCCTGTCGCTAGAATCACGTTTTTGCCCGTGAACGGGATATCCCCGTGATTGTTCGTGTAAACCCGGGTGATCCGGTCACCCTCTTTCTCTGCCCGCAGGACAATGTCGCCCAGCATGAAAACGCCGCCGACCTCTTGGAAGCGGGCGCGCAGTTGTTGTTGTACTTGGATGCCCGGCACGGAAGGGGGGAGGGTTGGCAGTATATAAACCGGCTTCCCGATTTCTTTTTGAAGATAGGCTAAAGCGTCTTTCCGGCTTAATCCCACGATAGCGGGTAACGCGATGATTTCGCAATCTCCGTGTTCCGCCTTGATTTGGCGAACTAATTCGTTCAGGTTGTCTTGGTTGTCAAACACTCTGGCGATATTCACGGAACGCATTTCTGTCGGGTTTTTCCGTAAACGCTCCAAGGCGGGAAAATTAATCAAGTGGGTGGTACATGTCGTACCTATTTTTGCCAGTTCGTCAACAATGAACTGGGTATAGAAATCAAGAAATCCCGTCACGTTGAAAATCCCGACTTTCTTCCATTGAATCCGGTTCGCGTTTTCGCCTTGCAAATGATCTTCCAAGGTTAGCCATGTCGGTTTTAACGTACCCATCGGGGTTACTCGGTAGTGATTTTGTTCTGCTTTTCCTTTTATCGGGATGCCCGTGTCTTGCAGGAAGGTTTCCGCTTCTTCGGTCAATTGCGCGAACTTGCTTATTCCCAGCTTCGCGTAAGGATGCGCGGGTGCTTGCTCGATCAATTCTCCGATTGCTTCCAGCGGTTTGTTCACGCTTTTCCCGTCCGGTAGCGCGTTTAGTAAATCAAAAGAACCGGAAGAGAAATGCAAGGCGCTTTGCCCGGAAGAAATAATGACACAGCGTTGTCCTTGCTTGGACAATTGTATCCCGGAAATTAAGCCGGACAGACCGCCACCGATGATAATGGTATCGAATTTCATAATTATTCTTTTGAAGATGATGTTAGCCCGCATACGGCTTCGTATATCCACGCGGTGTATTCACTTTCACGTAATGTATCGCCCCACGCGATGGGTGCCATGCCTTTCCATCTCTCGTTCAAGAAAGAGGTAAGGTCTGATTTCGCTCTTTTCGTGCAGGCTTTTTTCATGTTGCTCATTAATCCGGCGGCTCGGCAGGCACAGAGTTCTCCTTGGCAAGTGCCCATTCCCACGCGGGTTCTTCTTCGCAAGTCAACCAGATTGTTTACATCCAACTCGTTCAAGGCGTACTTCGCTTCTCCCACGGATACTTCTTCGCATTCGCAGATCAAGCTGTTGTCCAAGGCGGTATTCCCTGAGAACTTGTCTGCCATCTCCCCGTGGCGGTTGATTGTGGCGTTGCGTTGCGCGAGCGGAACGGATATGATTTTTTTACTTGTTTCTTCGGCATTTCCTCTGGAGCCGGGTAATTTTTCCGTGGCGGTGGTGCAAGGGGTTGAAACGTTTAGTTTCTTGCAAACCAAGTCGGTCGTCCATTCGGACATCAACCGGTAGGTCATGAGCTTTCCGCCCGTGATGGTGATAAGGCCTTCCAGCCCGTCTCTCTTCGCGTGGTCCAGTAGCACGATACCCCGGCTTACGTTTCTTCCGCTGGGATCATCGTCTGATGCAACTAGCGGTCGGACTCCCGCGTACGCTCTTAGGATGCGGGTTTGTGCCAGTAGCGGGGATAATTTTTCTCCTTCCCGCAATAGTAAGTCCACTTCTTCCGGGGTGACGTACATGTTGTCCACTTCCTCGTAAGGTACTTTGCTGGAAGTTGTTCCGATAAGGCAGATGGTATCGCCCGGCACGAGAATATCGGCGTCGGCGGGCTTGCGGCATCTGTTCAGCACGATGTTGTTTACCCGGTGCCCGAAAATCAACAAGGCTCCCTTGGCGGGTAGCATGTTGATATTGATTCCGGCCAGTTTGGCTATATTGTGTCCCCATATACCCCCGGCGTTGACAACGACGGAGCCGTAATAGGATTTTGTTTCTTTCGTTTTGTGGTCAAGGACTTTGATGCCCGTGATGCGGTCTTGCTCGCGGATGAGTTCCGTGACCTCGTGATAAGTCAGCACGGTGGCACCGTGTAGTTTCGCATCCATGATATTGGATGCTGTCAGGCGGAACGGGTCGACCGCTCCGTCCGGAACTCTTACCGCTCCAATGATATCGGGATTGGCGGAAGGTTCCATCTTTAAAGCTTCTTTCGGATCGATCACGTCAGCCCGAATACCTGCTTGCCTGCAGGCGTCAACAAATTTGGACTGGTAATTTATGTCATCTTCGGGAAGGGTGAGGAAGAGTCCGTCGGTTTCTTCCACGCAGTGGCTGGCGATTTTACGAAGAATCATATTTTCTTTGATACATTCTTCCGCGGATTCTTTGTCGGTTACCGCATAGCGAGCGCCGCTATGCAACAGCCCGTGATTGCGTCCCGTGGCTCCGGTGGAAATATCGAATCTTTCAACCAAAAGCACCCGCAGTCCCCTGCGGGAACAATCTCTGGCAGTGCCGGCTCCTGTCGCGCCGCCGCCGATGATGATTACATCAAATGGTTTTGTTGTCTCGTGCTGTGTCATGTCCAAAAGATTTTATTATCGCAAAGGAAAGAATAAAACGAAAGAAAACAAAATAATATCGCAATAAAATCACCTAAAAACGAAAGTAAATGAAAGAGCAAGTTCCGTTTCGTGTTTTGAATAGCTTTCAAATACTCTTGAATGAGGAAAAATGAAATCTCTTTTACTATATATATAAGGTATGGGAAAAATAAATTATTGTTGGTAAATACTAGATGTGAATTAAAGGTGGTAGAAAACTGTGGTTAGATCAAGTAAAATTTATCTTGTATGATTTGTGTGGCAAGTGTTGAATAAGTGATGTGCTAGTAGTGACAAGAGTGTCGGTATTTAATCTACAATAGGGGTGTGTTCGAGAGGGGGTATTGATTTACTTATGTTGTTGAATTGATGTTGTGCCGTTTCGGAACGGTTGTAGAAAAAGAGAACAACGATTCAACAACGGTAGAACAAGCCGACTTGAAACTGACTTTATCTGATTGTTTGTGGGAGTCTGTGAGGAGCGGGCTTGATAAATAAAAGGAGAAGACAAAGAACATTAACGGGATAAATATCTTTGTCTTCTCACATCACCAACCGATTAACATACCCCAATTGCTTGGGGATTTTACCAATAATCGCTATATTTGTAACAAACGATACACAAAGGTAATACAAATTTGGAAGAATGCAAAATCAAATTGGATTATTTTTTGGTAATAGATAAAATTTAAATTAATTCTAAATAAAAGGGTATGTCATTTTCCGAGAGATTGCAAGAGGTGATGAACGAGAAAGGTTACACGAAATACCGTGTGGCGAAGGCATTAAACATGTCGGCTACTACCATTTCAAACTACCTGAATAACAAGACGAAGCCTGATACCACAAAATTGGAGGTGCTGAGTCACTTGCTGGGAGTAAACCGGAATTGGCTTGTAAGTGGCGAGGGCGAGAAATACCGTAAAGTTGTTGCGGTTGATGATGATTCTTTAGGGGTTGATTCAGTCGGCGAGGATGATAGTATAATGACACGTCATCTGGTGGCGATTGTTGATAAACAAGCTTCTTCTTTAAAGGCTAAGGATGAGCAGATGACTATGTTGCTTGCGACAAATGAACTGTTGTTAAGGAAACTTGCTTCTCTTCTGGAGAAGTTGCTCGAGAAATTTTGAGATAGTATAATATTGGAATAATACTTCACGAGTGCCACAAGGATTTGAAATCGTTTTTTGGGCATTCGTGAAGTATTTTTTTTGTCTTTTCTCGGGAAAAATTCTCTTTGATATATATTTTTTTTGAAAAATATTTCAAATAGTAATCTCCCGTTTTTTAATTCGTTTTTTCAAAGTATTTTTCCATGACAAATAGAGAAATTAGTTTTTCTCTTTTTTTATTCCGGAATTGTGCCACGTACTCGTGAGCGTGTTTTATAATTTCGAGAGCCTCATTCTCGTGCTCGATGTAATAATTAACTTTCTCGATCAGGTCGGAATAATCTTCCTTGATTTCAATATAGTGATAATCGGGGATTAATTTACCTTCCATGAACCAAGTTTCACAAGTAGGTTTGGGCATTACAGCGATGGAGTTGGAATACATTACCCATTTCAAGTTGCTTGCCACGTCATTCCCCTCGAGTGCCATGATGAATTTGTACTCGAGATGATCGCGTAGTGTTATTTTGGGTTTTCTCCATTCCGCGGGTATGTTGGGACTACTGCCAACTTCTCCGACATCGCACATGGGATGATCGATAAACTTTGAAATGAACTGTTGTCTGCGAGGTTTCGAGCCTGCCTTGCCTCTAAAAATGATTTTATTCTTTTTTCCGGAGAAAGGTATCGTGTCTTTGAGAAAAACGAAATGGCGTATCTTGTCGAGATTCAATAGAACCGAATTTTTATTATCGGGATGAAGGGGACGGCTTTTCACGATAGCCGGATAGTCGGGAACGTGAACGATATCACCGGGCAAATGTTGCCATTTTAGAGATTTCGGGAACCAGCGGGTGAATTCGTAGGTATCAAAGAAGTAAACGGATTGTTTTTCCCTTTTGGTGAACTTGTGATTTGCCAGACGGGGAGAAGTGTCCGGTAATTTCACGGGTTCTGACAGTTTGTTATAATACTCGACACGTTCTTGTATGTAAGGGAAATCCGGTCGTTTCATGGCTTTTTTCAATATTTTTTCACGACGGTTGCGGAGTATGATTTGCGGGATTGCGTAACGAGTCATGTTTTGAATATAGTAAATCCATTTCGGATTTTTTCCACTACGAAGACGATAGATTAATTGCATGTCTGATATCATGTTTCTACCTCTATCTCCAAAAGGTAATTATAACCGTTAAAAGCGTGGAGATACTTGTTTTATCTATCTTTTATATCTTGCGGAATGTTCTGTTGCAAACAATTCATTCGCCTTTTAATGTATATTATACACGACATACAATATCATGTCCACCAAACAGAACATTGTAATAATTAAGATTCTAAAGATAAGAATCCAAACAAACGCCTTTAAAATATTTCCTATCTGAAACGCTCAGATGATAATGTAAAAATAGATATTTTTTGGTATTTGACAAATAGTAGGCTAAATAAATCGGACTTCGGCGGAAAACCGGAGTTTACATCATGGTGTTTCTTAAATCTTTGCATATTGCAAAGATTTAAGAAGTGAATGACAGACTATCCGGTATTATTCTATATTGATTTCGATGTCAGTGTATATGGTGACGGATTTTTGTAGATGTTTTATTAAGACAACCAGTGCATCGTGCGCTTCGAATGGCAAATGCGAAAACTTGTCTAGCCAAGAGAGAATGTAGTGTTGTTGGCGAGTAATTTCATAAATCGTGGCTTTCAGAAAATTTCGTTCCCAAAGAATTTTTTGTCGGGATGCAAAATTTTTAAGATTTGTGGTTATGCAATATCCCGTGTCATCTTGTCGTATCGAGATCGCGGGATTGATTTTTATGATTTGAACGGAACGTCTTTGTTCATCTTTTTCATTGTAGACGTGAGGATGTCCTGCGAGAAGAATTATCTTGTCTTCTTTGGAAAGATTCGGGTAGGCTAATTCACAGTCCCAATCGGTCATGTCGGGGACGGAGCCTTCGAAGAGTCTTGGCGCGGCGATAGGCATGCCGGATGTCCATGTGATTCCATCCTTTGTTTTCTGTAGCTTGGGGACAATCATCCACTGTTGTTTGCCCCATGTGCGTATAAAGTACGCGATCCGGAATGTGTTTGTTCGTGTGGCTAAGAGTTCTTTCATCCTATCTTTTTGAATGATTGGTGTGAATGTTTGTTCCGCGAGAGGTGCAAATGTTTTTTCCCATTTTCCCGTTAGTATGGTATCTTGTTTAAAAGATACTGAGTTTTCTCTCGATGAGCATTTGTTTACTAAAGACGGAATGTCCCAACCTAGTTTAGCGGCTTGATGTTCGAGGAATGTCAATGAACCGTCGACGGCTAGTCCGAGGTATTGTTTCATGCTGTTCAGTAGATATTGGGACAAGGGGGGAAGAGAGCCTTCTGCCGGTAGTAAGCGAGTGATTTCTTCCGGGCTTTTGTTCATTTTGTTTGCCCACGCGAGCCGTTCGAAAATGTCGTCGGGAGGGAGAATGTTTAGCGGGGAATTGATATCGATAGATGTTTTAGAATCTAGTAGGTAAGCCATGGCTTTACCGAATAGGAATATGGGGTATTGGGTGGGGCGATAGTCGTCGAATATCGTTTTATTTGATTCCCCTTCCGAAAAATATCGAAGGGCACGCGAGTAATCACCTTGATAAAGGTAGTACATTCCCAATAAGGATGCTCCCTCTCTGGTAGCGGGATTTACGTTGTCGGGAATTTGATCTGATTTGCCGGGAAGCAAGAGTGTTAGGATTGCCCGTGTATCTTGCAAGGTGGCATGAAAGAGGGGGGAGTTTTTGTGTATAACGGTAAATCGGTCATACCAACAAGCGATGGACGGGTTAGGATGAATCTGTTCGATTTGTAGCCGGACAATGTCCCGGAAGTGGCGTATAAGGTATTTTTCGGGAAATGTTGTTTCGAGATGAAAGGATGATTTCATCTTTGAGGCTGTGTTGAGAAGTTGCTGTTCATAAAAATGCGGGATCGGGAAATGGTCGTGATCCGGTAATTTTACATCAAAGAATATAGCTAGTATCCTCTCTCTCGTGGGGCGTCCTGTTCGATTTACTTTTTCCCAGAATTGTGGAGTGCTGACTTCTTGCTCGATATTGCGCCCCTCTTTTACCTGTTGCAGGAATAGTAGAATGGTTAATTCCAGAGCTAACATAGACGTGTAGTAATCATCAGTACTTCCGCCTTCCATGCAATACCAAACAATTTTAGCCTGTTGGAGCCTTTTGAAGGTCGCGTGTACTTCGGAACGGGGGGAAGTGACGTCAGGGAATAAACTTTCCATATCCTTCCTGTTGATAGGGCAACAAGAGTGTGCTAACATGTCTACGATAAGTTTTGCCTGACCGGATAATGATCGATAGACTTCCAATTGAGATTCGAATGAGATATCCATAAGTAATAAATATAGGTTTTTACAAATTTAAGAAAATAATTCCGGAAATATATCTATGTAGGTGTAATGTGTGTTGTTTTTGGTTGTTTGATTACCTGCATTATTTTGTGATAGATTATATTATTTATAAAGGATTATTATTACTTTTAGAGCGTGTTTGAAGAAGAAGGAATATAATCAGTGTTTAAATATTAAAGTGTTGTTGTATGAAAAGAGTAATGAAGACCTTATTATTTGCTATGGCAATTTTTTCGGGCGGACTATTTTGCTTGTGTTCTTGTAAAGTGGACAAGAAGGCGGCTCAAAAAGTGATGCCTATCGAGGTGCCCGTGCCGGAACGTCCGGCGGGACAGAAAGATGTGCTGGGGTTGGTGACTCCCAAGTTGGATACCGTGCGTGTCGGGTTTATCGGGTTGGGGATGCGGGGACCGGGAGCGGTAGAAAGATTCACGCATATACCGGGTACAAAAGTCGTGGCTCTCTGTGATATCGTTCCCGGACGGGTGGATAAGACGCAAGGGATATTGAGACGTGCCGGATTGCCGGAGGCGGCGGGTTATTCGGGAAGTGAAGATGCGTGGAAGCAACTTTGCGAACGGGATGACATTGACTTGGTGTATATCGCCACGGATTGGCTGCATCACGCGCCGATGGCTCTTTACGCGATGGAACACGGTAAACACGTGGCAATAGAGGTTCCTGCCGCCATGAATATGGAGGAGATTTGGGCGTTGATTAACATGGCGGAGAAAAAGCAATTGCATTGCATGATGTTGGAAAATTGCGTGTATGATTTCTTCGAGTTGACCACGTTGAACATGGCGCAACATGATGTCTTCGGGGAAATACTTTACGTCGAGGGTGCTTACATTCATAATCTTGACGAGTTCTGGGCTTATTACTGGAATAACTGGCGTATGGACTACAACCGGAAACACCGGGGGGATATTTACGCCACTCACGGCATGGGGCCCGCTTGTCAATTGCTGGATATTCACCGCGGCGATAAGATGAATTATCTTGTTTGCATGGACACGAAAGCTGTTTCTGCACCGGAGTATATCAAAAACAAGACGGGTGAAGAGGTGAAGGATTTCAAGAACGGGCAACACACGGTGACGTTAATTCACACGGAGAATGGTAAAACGATACAGATGCAGCATAACGTGACATCGCCCCGTCCGTACAGTCGGATGTACCAGTTGACAGGTACGAAAGGTTTTGCCAATAAATACCCGATACAAGGCTACGCCCTGCAACCCTCGCAGGTATCCTCGGACGTGATGCCGGATCACGAGAATCTAAACGCTCACGGTTTCGTGCCGCAAGAAGTGAAGAAAGCCTTGATGGAAAAATACAAACATCCCATTCAAAAGGAATTGGAAGAACAAGCCAAGAAGGTCGGCGGACACGGCGGCATGGATTTTATCATGGATTATCGCCTCGTGTATTGCTTGCAGAACGGTTTGCCGTTGGATATGGACGTGTATGACTTGGCGGAATGGTGTTGTCTTGGTGAATTGACCGCACTTTCACTGGAAAACAATAGTGCTCCCGTGGCAATTCCGGATTTCACCCGCGGCGGCTGGAATAAGATAAAGGGATATCGTCACGCTTTCGCGAAGTAGATGCATATTTGAAATAAAAAAAATAACCCGAGTCACGCTCGGGTTATTTTTTTATTATTTATCCAACGCCTTCTTTATCTGCCGTTTTGCCAGCGTCAGCGGGGCTAGTGAACAAGGACCGTTCACGCAACCGCCGTCACAAGCCATGACTTCCACGAATTGGGCTTCGGGTTTCTTCGGCATCATTTTCAGCAAGGTTTGGTTCTTTTTATCTAATCCTTCGATCGAGAGGGTGGTATAACCGTTACCTACCGCTTGAACGATAGCGTCACGAACACCTCCGGCTTGGGCGTATCCGCGGGCGTATTTCGTTACTTCCGGGTTTAACGGTAATTCTTCGCATTTCTCTACATCAATGTCGTAAGCGACCATAAACGCACCGAGTTCCTCGAAACTCATCACGTAATCCACTTCCGGAACGTACATTTCTGCCTCGTAGCGCTTTGCCAGACAGGGACCAATAAATACAACGTCAGCGTCAGGATATTGTTCTTTTACGCGTCGGGCAGCGTATACCATGGGACTACGGGTGTCCGAAACGAACGGTTTCACCATGGGAGCGTGTTTGTCTACCCAGCCCACGTATGCCGGGCAGCATGAGGTGGTCATGAAAGGTTTGCCCTCGTGCATGCGTTCCATGAATTCGGCAGCCTCGTTGCGGGAAGTGTCTTCCGCACCAAGAGCTACTTCAACTACTTTGTCGAATCCGATAGCTTTAATGGCTGCAAGAATCTGTCCCGGGGTAGCGTTAAACTGCCCATAGATAGCCGGGGCAGGGATGGCAATAATCTTTTTATCCGGGTTCGTGATGCCTTTGTACACGTCGATGATTTTGGAGCGTTCCATGATGGCACCGTACGGGCAGGTTTGCATACACTTTCCGCAATAGATACATTTATCTTTGTCAATATGTTCCGTGCCGTCTTCTCCTTTGGAGATTGCTTTTACCGGACATACTTCCTCGCAAGGTACGGGAGTGTACACGATCGCGTGGTAGGGACACACTTTGGCACAAAGTCCGCAACTCACGCAGTCTTCCTGTGTGATAGATGCTTTGCCGCCTTTGAAGGAGATGGCTGCTTTCGGGCAGTTCATCAGGCAGGGACGTCCCTCGCAACCCCGGCACATGTTGGTCACGAAATACTGTGATTGCATACACGCGCTACAAGCTTCGTGTACCACGGAAAGAATATTCTCTTTCGTGTTCTTGTTGTCCAAGGCTTTTTGCGCGAATTCAGCTAACGGGATTAAGTCGATTTCCTCGTCCGTGATCTCGAAACCCAAAATTGAAATAATCTTGTGTTTCAAGATATAACGATCCTTATGCACGCAGCATTTTATCGGTCGCTTATTTTTTGGACGCATTTCCACCGGGATGTACTTCACGCCGTCTACTAAATTCTTTTCTTTTAAAAGTTTTACAATTCTAATCAGTAGCTCACGTTTCGTGAGCATTGCAAAATTGTCATACAACATCTCTAAGTTCCTCTTTTATAATTCGTATTAAACTATTTTTACTAACGCCGGCGACTCGTTTGCCGTTTATCTCTATAAACGGGGGTGCTTCTTCGCCTTTACTGCACCCGAGGCATGGAGAATAGCTAACGTTCAGATGTTCGATAATATTGTGGGGAAGAGATTCAATAACGTCTCTCAATTCAGCGCCGCCCATAACATAACACATGGTGCCTACGCATATTTTTAAATTTACTTTTTCCATAATGTGAGCCATTTTTTTGAATTTTGCCCCTAAATATACATAATCTCTACATCTTTCAGATACTTTGTCTCCAATAAAAATTTTATTTTTTTGACCACGTTTCTCCGGATCTCTAATTCTACAGGTAGATTGGGATCTTGGTGCGCCGTGTTGATACGGGTTCCCACGAGTAGCGTGATCTTATCGCTATTCAACAACATTTTTACCACCATTTCGGCCGGTCCGGCTTCACGGCGTTTGTCTATATCTCCGGCGGTCAGGATGCGTTCCACTTTCCCGAGCGTGAGGATACCTTCCGTGACCAAATCGATTCCTTCCATTTTGGAAATGGGAGGGAGTTCCTTGTCCACGATATTCATATCTACTTCCATGCTTGCCCCTAGTTCCCGTGAAAGGATGGTAGCTGTCGTTCCCCCGCAGAGAATTTTCTTACCTTGAAATTCCCGTACCCGGTTGGCAAGGTATTTGTCATTTTTCTCGTCGTAGGGAGGACCTGTACATACAAGTAGGTTCCGGGGTTTCCGCATGTAGATGACACAACAACTCGTGTCGTCTTTCAGTGAATACCCGTCGTTTTTTTCTGCCTGACTCACGATTTTATGCGCGAGTTCCTTGGCTGATATATCATTATAGTGTTCTATTAAACCGGCAATATAATCTTTAACGCCGTCTTCCCACCCGAAAGGCATTTTGTGGGAACCCATTCCGGATTGCGAGACTCCGTCACTGAAGAAGATGATTCGATCCTCTTTTTCCAGTGTAAATTCGGAAATCCACAGGCATGTGTTTTCTAAATCTTCGCGTTCCACGGGGATCTTTTCCTTGTGTATGTTCACGAATGAGCCGTTACGGTAAAGGTAGTACGAGGGAGTCTCGTACTCGATGATCTTCACGCTTCCGAAACAGTCGATATCACAGATACAGAACGTGGAGTAACTGATCTTGCGCACCATATCCTTGGGTAAGGTGTTCATGATAGAAGTCGAAGTACGCAGGATGCTTTCGTTCATGGCGGTGAAATTCATGGCCATGGTAGCGGTCATCGTGGATAGCACGCAGGCTTTGATCCCGCTGCCCAACCCGTCGGACAACACGCTGATTACGCGTCCTTCGCCTTTTAACTTCTGCGACATGAAACAATCCCCGCAAACAACATTGCCTGCTTTGTTCTTCTGGAAGAAGTCAACCTCGATGAAATTACCGTTATTTCTCAAAACAAATGAAATTAAAGTGGTTTCTTGTCATCCTTTTTGTAAGCATCCATAACGGTACGTAGCATGGCATCGGTAAATGCCGCGTTTTCTCCCAGTAAGCAAGCCACTTGTTGAACGGTCTCCATGTGTTTTTTGATTACTTCCTGAGTTTTTTCAAGCATCCATTCCTTGCGCACGTAAGGTTCCCGCAGGTCTTGCAGTAACCCGAATACCAGATGATGAGGTTGTATATTGTAAATTGAAATAATCCACGTGTGCTCTTCTTCACGCACTTGCCGCTCGATAATTTCTTTGCCGGTTGTCAACACGGCACGGAACAAGTCTTCGAAAGAACAGATGTTTTTCAACGGAACTCCGTTCAATCCGGGGGTAACCTCGTATATGGCGGCTATGTCTTCGCCCATGATCGTGGCACAGGATTGATTCATATCCATGATCTTCAACTCCGAGTTGACCAATACCACACCGGCGGGTATCTTTTGCAGGAGAACCGTCGCTTTATCGTGCGCGATTTTCCGCATATAGGATACGCACATGTTTTCCTCGGCTCTTCCTTCCAGCATGGCGATGGCGAAATCCCGGCAAGAGTCGTACCCGCAACCGCTGCAATTCAACTCGTCCTCCGGTCCGGTTTTCCCGACTACTGCCATGGCTTGTTTAATTTCCTCTTCCGTGTAGATATGGTCTTGGATATGCGGGTCCTTGCAGAATAGTATCTGAAGGTCTATATCTTTAAAATCATCCTTGGGATTGCCCAGTTCCGATTGATGTATAATTTCGTATCTTTTTAACGCCGGGGAAATATGGCTTAATTTCGCGGGACCGTTGATACAACCGCCTTTGCATGCCAATAGTTCCAGAAAAATGGAATCGTTTTCCCGGTGTGTGTCCAGAGATTTCAGCACGTCTTTTACCGTCGATAATTCGGAAAAGGCCATGTTGTGTATTTGTTTTCCCCCTTCATGCAAGCCTTTCAACATTCCGCCCTCGATAGGATAGTACGCGCCCAATCCCGAACGATAAGGGATAAAATGCGCGTTCGGTTGTCCCGGTGCGATTTGGTGAAGGTTTATCTCGGTCTGCTCGAACCATTTTTTTAAATCCTTGAACGTGATTACCACGTCGATCAAGTGATTGAACGTGTCTGCCTCCAGTTTCTTGCAGATGCAGGGACCGGCGAATACGATCTTGACATCATCCCCGTATAATTGTTTCAATATTTTGGCATGAGCCAGCATCGGGGAAATGATCGGCGTAATGTTATGCACGTGTTCCGGCGAGTATTTCCGGATATATTCTACTACGACCGGGCAGGCTGAAGAGATATAAACTCCGTTTTCCGCTTCTTGCAGGAATTTGTCCGTCCGGTCTGAAACGATTTCCGCCCCGAGCGCGGTTTCCGACACGTCGGCAAATCCTAATCTTTTGATAGCGGCAATCAACACGCTGGAATGGATTCCCTCGAATTCGCTCACGTACGAGGGGGCGAGGGAGAGCAATACTTTCGGGTTTTGCGCCAATGTCAGTTTCGCCCGGGTCAGTCCGTCGCGAATCTTTTTAGCTCCGGTTGGACATATCTGCGTGCAATGTCCGCAATAGATACAACGGTCTTCTATAATGGAGGCTTGGTTGTTTTCCATTCGGATTGCTTTCACGGGACATTCCCGTATGCACTTGTAACAATCCTGACAATTGTCCGATTCCGTGTAGATAGGTCTTAGTTGCATGGGAACTCTTCTTGTAAGATTTTATATAAACGAGAGAGATTCACTTCTTCGTACACTTTATCATCAATCCGAATAATCGGACCTTTGCTGCACAATTCTTCACACAAATGTCCACAAAAATCGATCTCTGCTTCCAAGTTGTTTTCACTCAGGTATTTCTTGATTGCCCCGAGGTTCGTGTTATTTCCCCGGGAGAAGCAGGAACTTCCTAAACAGATTCTGATTTGGCGCTTTGACATACTTGTACTTCTTCGATTTTCAGGTTGATACTTTCTGCGTTGCAAAAATAAGACATTTATCGCAATAAACCCAAGTAAATTGCAACTTTAATATTATTTGCCGTTTTTTGCTTTCAATTTGTAAGTGAAATAAAGATTTTGGTATAAAAAAACCGCCTCGGTCGAGGCGGTTTCTTCTATATAGTAAAATAGTACTATTTTTTCTCTTCTGATTTTTTCCCGAATCTTCTGCTTAAGTCGAAAGAGATCGGAGTCGCGATAAACAGTGACGAGTATGTACCGACCACGATACCGACTAACAAGGCGAAAATGAATCCCTTGATAGATGCCCCACCGAAGATAAATATCGCTAACAACACAACGATTGTTGATAATGATGTACTGAAAGTACGACGTAGCGTAGAGTTCAATGCGTCATTTACCACCTGCTCGTCATCTCGTTTCGGGTACAGTTTGCGATATTCACGGATACGGTCGAATACAACCACGGTATCGTTGATTGAGTAACCCACAACAGTCAACACGGCAGCGATAAACGCTTGGTCTACTTCCAACGAGAACGGTAATAAGCCTGCAAACAGAGAGAAGGCTCCGATTACGATAATCGTGTTATGTGCCAAACCGACAACGGCTCCGGCTCCGTATTGCCATTTGGAGAATCTCACCATGATGTAGATGAAAATACCGAGCAACGCAAACAATACCGACCAGATAGCGGCTCTCGTCATGTCTTCAGCCACGGCGGGTCCGATCTTTTGGGTTTGTTGCAAGTTCACGGAACGGAATGTTTCATAATCAGTTCCGGCAGGGAGAATATTCTGTAATCCCACGTATAATAAGGAGTCTACATTAGCGTCAACATCAGCGCCGCTTTCTTCGATCCTGTATTTAGTCGTGATTTTAACATTATTCGCTGTTCCCACAGTTTTTACCTCGGGTGCGCTTCCGTAAACAGTAGCCAATTGTTCAGCGACGTCTCCAACTTGTACGTCTTGGGCGAAAGTCACGGTATAAGTTCTACCTCCGACGAAGTCGATACCTTTATCCAGACCTCTCGTGAACAGAGATACGAAACAGATGATGATAGCGATACCTGAAATCGTGTAACTGATCTTGCGTTTTTGCAAGAACGGGAATTTGGTATTTCTCAGCCAGTTCGCGGTCAACGGTGTAGTAAATGTCACGTTATCACTCTTCTTGGCTGCTCTCTCGAGGATCAAGCGGGTGATAAAGATTGCCGTGAACAGAGAAGACAAGATACCGATGATCAACGTGGTTGCGAATCCTTTGATAGGACCTTCTCCGAAATAGTACAGGATAAATCCGGTGATCAACGTGGTCAACTGACCGTCGATGATAGCGGAGTACGCATTACTGTAACCCTCCTTGATAGCGAGTTTCAAGCCTTTGCCGGCTCTTAACTCTTCTTGGATACGTTCGTAAATCAACACGTTGGCATCAACCGCCATACCCATGGTCAACACGATACCGGCGATACCGGGCAGTGTCAACACGGCTCCGATGGATGCCAGAATACCGAACAAGAAGAACAAGTTGGCAAGCAACGCGATATCGGCAGCCAATCCGGCGCTCTTGCTATAGAAGAATAGCATGTAAGCCAATACCAGCACGAAGGCGATGATGAATGACCACATACCGGATTGAATAGCTTCTTGTCCCAAAGATGCTCCTACAACCTCGTCAGCGATGATGCGTGCGGGTGCGGGCAATTTACCGGATTTCAATATGTTGGCAAGGTCACCTGCTTCTTTCACGTCGAAACGACCGGAGATTTGAGAGCTACCGCCCTTGATTTCGTTCATCACGTTGGGTGAAGAGGCTACCACTCCGTCAATAACGATAGCGATGCTACGGTTTACATTATCTTTGGTCAAGCGAGCCCAAGTTTTGGCTCCCTCGCTGTTCATGCTCATGGAAACAACCGGTTTTCCCTGTTGGTCGTAATCTTGACGGGCGTCTACAACCGCATCTCCTTCAAGAGGAGCCTTTCCGTTACGGGTCGTGATTTTAATCGCGTGCAACCCGATTAATCCCTCGGGAGTAGCTTTCATTTCCCACAACAAACGGGAGTTGCGCGGGAATAACGCTCTTACTTGCGGCATACGCAAATAAGCGTTGATAGTCCCGGTATCTTTCGCGAAAGCGTAACCGACACATGAACCGGTTCCCAAACCTTCGCGTGTCATGTTAGGTTGCAATAAAGCGAATAACGGGTGTTCTTTCGCGATATCGTTTCGGCTTAAATTTTTCAATGAATCGGCTTCACCCTTGATAGCGTCCAAGATGGCGGATTCTTTATTCTCTTCTTGTTTTACACCCGCTTGACTCGCTGTGTCAGTCACAACCTCAGTTTTGGCTTGTGCTTGCAACACTTCAGCTAACTTCTGGTCTGCTTGGGCAAGGTAGTTGTAAAATGCTTGGTCGCCGGCATCGAATGCTCTGCCGTTATCGTATGTTTCGTAAAATTCCAATGCAGCCGTTCCTTGCAACAACTCTCTTACACGTTGCGGTTCTTTGATACCCGGCAACTCGATGATAATTCTTCCGGAAATATCTGCTTTACGGATGTTGGGTTGTGCCACACCGAAACGGTCGATACGGGTACGGAGAATATTAAACGTGTTGTCGATAGCTCCTTCCGCTTCTTTTCTAACCACGTCGAGAACTTCCTTGTTGGTCGCGCCCACTTTGATTTTTTCTCTCATCTCGTGAGTACCGAAGATTGCCGGAGAAGCTAACTGTGCTCCCGGGGCTATTTTTTCAAAAGCCTCACCGAAAAGGGTAACAAAGTCTTTCGGGCTGGAAACTCTCATTTTAACGGCTTCCTCTATCGCTTGGTTGAAAGCGGGGTCAGTACTATGGTTGGCAAGGCTTTTTACCACGTCAACCACGTCAACTTCCATGGTTACGTTCATACCGCCTTTCAAGTCCAAACCGAGGTTCAACTCTAATTCCTTACATTCCTTGTAAGTGAATTTGGCCAATCCGAGGAAATTGTAAACCGTTTGATTTGCGATTGAATCCAAATATTGCTTTTCTTTAGCCGGATCGCCGTTCGCAAATGCGCTTGCTGCTCTCTCTACCTGGTTCGTTTTATAAGTAAAAAACAACTGATAAAGACTCACCAATGCTAGTGCAACAGCGAGTAGTGTAATCGCTCCTTTATTCTGCATCTGTTAAATAATTTATAATATACTATGTTTCAATTCTTCGCTTTAACACATATTTTAGTGCGCAAAAGTATAACATTTTTTTCAAAATAGCTATACAATTAGGCAGATACTTTTAATGTTAACTCCTTATTTCTATAATCAATGACGGCTTCGTGCTTCACGAGAAAATCACTTCCCAACAATCCGGCAACCCGACGACGCAGGTGTTTGTCGTATAAAGAATTTACGTATTGCAAGTCTATGACTGCCGCGTGTACATTCTCTATCGTGTGTCCGCCGATATGTAAGGTTGTGATATTCACCAGCTCAACCTCATTGATTTCTCCGCACACACCCCCGGAGTTAATCTCGGAAACATCTTCCAGCGGTTCATAGGAAAACGGTGTCAGTTTGTCTATGACCGTCACGGATGCGCCCGTGTCTATAATAAAATCCCCCTCTATACTACCGATTTGCAGGGTGGCGATGATGTGGAAACTATTGTCTTCCAACTCAACGACCTCTATCGGAATCTTTATCTCCATACAATTTCGTTTGCACAAAACTAAACATTTTCGGTGAAATCCAAAAAACGGGGGTGTTAATTTCAAAAAGATTTTTTTCCGGTAAGGGGTGAAACCGGCATAGTCATGGCGGTGAGCTACCTTTTTCTAACCCCGTGGGGTGGTTGTAGGGAGGCTTTTAGGCGGTTGTCTAAAGGCATCGCCTACTGTTCGCCTGATGTTCGCCCACACTTAGCCCACGTTTTAGTGAAAAATATGTTCTTTTAACACGAGCGATAAATCCGTGCAGCCTGTTATCACTCGGGAAGTGGTTTGCAAGGTATCGGTTTCGCGTGAGGTTATCCCTAGTTTTAGGGGTAGTTGTCGTTAAAAGAGGGTATGTCAAAAGTCATTAAACTCCTCCGTCTGCTTCGCATCCAAGTGAGCCCGGAAGCCGGTCTCGAACCGGCTCTCGCTCGGCAAACCGAGAGCAAGCTCTCTATCTGCCCTCGCTTCTTGATTGCCGAGCGTGAGTTGGTTCGAGTCCGCTTCGGACTCAATACCCCGAAGGGGGGGATGGAGTTTGAAAAATGACTTTTACCACATTCGTATAGTGAGTGCGAGATTAGTTATTATGCCAGTTTATTTTTTGCGAGAAATACATGACGATTGCCAAAATGACGAATAATCCGATGCTTCCGGCGAGTAGGGCATAGGTTTCCAGTTGGATCAGGAAGAATATGTAAGTGTACAGGCACACGAGCAATCCCCCGATCGTGAAGGCTGTTTTCTTGATTTTTAGAATTCCGACCATATAGAGCGAGATCAATGTCGTGGTCGCAAGGGCGGAAAGCAGGTATGCCCACGTGAAGCTGATGTGTTCCGAGGTGGAAACGAGTAACGTGTAAAAAAGACAAAGCGCCAAGCCGACCAGCAGGTATTGAAGCGGATAGATGTTCTTTTTCTGCACGATTTCCACGAAGAAGCAAACGACGAATGTCAAAACAATGATAAGGAACGCGTATTTGGCGGAACGCGTGGATTTTTGGTAATGGTCGACGGGGAATAGTAAATCTACGCCAAAGATGGAAGAGGAAACAATGGAGAGCTCCCCGGGACGGATTGGATTGGAGGGCGTGTAATTCGAGAGGTCGGGTTGGTAAGACCTTAGTACTTGAGAGAAATTCCGGTTTATTTCCAGTACTTTCCACTTGCTCGTGAAACCGTTCGGGGTTACTTCTCTCTCCGAGGGTAGGAAAGCTCCCGAGAAACTTGGTGTCGGGCAATTGGAGTTCAGTGCCACGTTTGTCGTTTTGCCTACCGGGGCGAAAAGTATGGATGCCGATCCTTTTGTTGTCAGTTTCACGGAGAAATCAATTGTCTTGTCCGGGGTGAGCAGGTCGCTGACGTTAAGATGAATGGATGTTCCCGTGTAAACGATACTGTTGGGGTTGACGCCCGGTTCCATGTTGTATTTTTGTCCGTTCCACGTGAGGGCAACTTGTTCGCAGATGCCTCGCAGGTCGCTTACTCCAAGATTGAGTGTCGCGTTTTCGTTCCACTTGATGTCTCGCGAGAGGTTTGTTTCCAAAAGATCTTTCGAGATGAATTTGCCTTTGAGTTCAAGCGAGGAATTGTAAACGATAATCTCATACAATCCTCGTTTGAGTTCTTGTGTTTCGATATCACCCGTGATGTCCAATTGATCCGGGAGATAGTTGATGTAGCCGGTTTTGTTTTTTCCCTTTTCGTCTTGATAAGTATAGCTTAGGGTAAGAACGGGACCGATGATTGTCTGCGGGCCGCTCCATTTTTGTTGCACCTCGGTTGTTGCTTCTTTCGCGGTGTTCTCTCGCTCGCTGATAAGGTTCTGGATCATAAACATGGGGATAATCAGGATAACGATGAGTACCCCGATAAGTAGGATTTTCAAGGTAATGGCGTCCCGGTTCTGTGTGTGTCTCTCTTTGTGCGGAAGGTTTGTTTGTTCGTTCATGGTGTTTTATTTTTAGTTGTTACTTGAAAAGAACTTTGAATTTCAAAGTAAATAAGGTAAAAAAAATTATATGTTTTGACTCTTTAGAAAATCTTCCAAGGCATTCAAGTGTTTGGTGAATGCTTCCCGTCCCTTTTCCGTCACCGCGAAGGTCGTGTTGGGACGCCGCCCGATAAATTGTTTTCTGCATTCGATGTACCCGAGTTCTTCAAGACTGCGGGTATGGCTGGCAAGGTTCCCGTCCGTGAGGTCGAGCAGGTTTTTCAGCGTGACAAAATCTACCGATTCGTTCACGATCAACACGGACATGATTCCCAGTCGTGCCTTGCTTTCGAAGGCCTTGTTTATATTTTCGAGTACTTCTTTCATTCGTTGAAGTTTGCTCTTTGTGGTTGCGATGTCTGGTGGCGTTCTACTTTATAATAAAAGTATATGCCTGCCAAAATATGGAGTAACCCGAACCCGATAACCCAAAACACGAGGGCATTGTTCACGACAAAGCTGTCAACGAGTCCCAACAGGATTTCCGCGTAACCCAAGTAGCGGATATCCGAGTAAGTGTACTTGGAGCAGTTGACAAGAGCCAGACCGTAGAATATGAGCATGATGGAAGAGGTCAGCCCGTAATAGTGTTGCCATATCAGGGAGATGCAGAAAACGCCCCCGGCGAATAACGGGAGAAAGAAATTCCAAAGCAGGCGATGAACCGATTTGTCCGTGAGGATGTTTCGGTTGGCTTTTTTTGCCTTGCAATAGCTCATGCAAAACACGGTGACAAGGGAGGTCAGTAATACGGCGATTGCGATAAGGCAGAGCAGCGTGAGGCGTTGGGACGCGTTGATTTGCTCGTGTGTGGTCAGAACTGAGTATGCCAGTCCCGTTGCAGTGCAAGCGTATATACCCACGAGTATGGATGATAAACCACTTATGGAGAGGAATTTCGTGGATTTTTCCATGAGATCCTTGATGTCGTGCAAGGTATCGAGTGCTTCGTTGTTTTTCATGTCTTAAAAGTTCTTTGTGATGCAAAGTTAAAGATAAATTTTGAATATCGTGTATGAAATGCGTGTATTTTTTATAGATTTGTATTAACCGGATAATTTATATGAAGTTATGAGAAAGTATATCGCGTTGATTTTTTTAGTTTGTTGCTTTTTGGAAGGAGTGGGGCAGAAGGCCGAGAAAATAACTCTTCCGGGGAGTGGGTTGGATAATTTTTATCGGGTTGACACGAGTGTCTACCGGGCAGACCAGCCTTCGGCGGCTGATTTTGTTTTACTCGAACGATACGGCATAAAGGAGATATTGAATTTGAGAAACTGGCACAGTGACGATGACGAGGCAAAAGGAACCGCTTTAAAGTTGCACCGCTTGAAGACACGTGCCTCGAAGATCGATGAGGAGGATATCGTGAAGGCGTTGCGAATTATAAAGAACCGGAAAGGGCCGATATTGATTCATTGCTGGCATGGTTCGGATCGGACGGGTGCCGTGATAGCGATGTACAGGATTGTTTTTCAAGGTTGGTCGAAAGAGAATGCCATAAAGGAAATGACGGAGGAGGGATTCGGTTTTCACAGGCAATTCAGCCAAATTATAGATATGATAAATCGTGCTGATATCGCGGCAATAAAACGGAAACTAGAGGCGAAACCCAAAATAAAAACCGTTCCGGCGCCCCGGAACGGTTCTCTAACAGAATGATCGTGAAGTACTATTGTTAGTTAAATAATTTCATGTCGTCGAGTACGTTCATTACCGTTTTTACTGCTTTTGCAGATTGTGCCAGTAATTCTTGCTCGTCTTTGTCGAGTTTAACCTCGATAATTTTCTCGATACCGTTTTTGCCCAAGATTACGGGAACTCCAAGGTAAATGTTGTTCATCCCGTATTCTCCGTTCAATAAAGCGCATACCGGGAATACTCTTCTGTGGTTGCATACGATAGCCTCAACCATTTGAGCGGCAGCGGCTCCCGGTGCGTACCAAGCGGAAGTACCCATTAATTTCACCAATTCGCCGCCACCTACTTTCGTTCTCTCGATGATAGCGTGCAGCGTGTCATGATCCATTAATTCCGTTACAGGGATACCGCCAACGGTGGTATATCTCGGAAGTGGAACCATGGTATCCCCGTGACCGCCTAATAACAATGCTTGGATGTCTTTCGGGGAAACATTCAATGCCTCGGCCAAGAATGCTCTGTAACGTGCGGTATCGAGGATACCTGCCATACCGAATACGCGGCTGGAATCGATCTTTGCCGTCAAGTAAGCGCAATAGCACATTACGTCGAGCGGGTTGGACACGATGATAATTTTAGCGTTCGGTGAATGCTTGATAATATTTTCGGTTACTGATTTTACGATGCCGGCGTTAGTTGCAATTAAGTCGTCGCGGCTCATTCCCGGTTTGCGGGGTAGTCCGGAAGTAATTACTACTACTTCAGAATTGTTGGTCGCTTCGTAATCGTTGGTCACACCTTTGATACGGGTATCATAAAGATTGATCGGGGCTGTTTGCCACATATCCAATGATTTTCCTTCTGCAACGCCTTCTTTGATGTCCAAAAGAACAACTTCATTCACGATGTCCTTTTCAGCGATGCAGTTCGCGCATGTTGCACCAACGTTTCCTGCTCCTACAACTGTTACTTTCATTTCTGTAATTTTTTATTGTTATACGTTTCGTTTTTTGGCTATTTGTTTGCTTTTTGCGCTGTCAAATGTAAGCCTTATTTTTTATTTCAACAATCTTTATGCCGAAAAATTACAGAATTTTTTCTGCAATGAAAAGAGGGTTTATAAAGTTCATAAAGTTTGTAAGGTTTATAAAGTTTGTAAAGTAATAAAAAGGAGGGGTACTTCGTGAACCTTATGAACTTTATAAACTTTACAAACTTTATAAACTCAATGAAGTTGTTGCCATAGGCGGCTTGCAACAGCGTGCATTTGTCCTAAAATTCCGGTCGGTTTGTAACTTCCATTCTGTAATTTTTTCTGGAATGACAGGTACCAGAGGGTGAGTACGATTCCCTTGAGTACGCTGGAGATGGAGATGCTCCACCAGATACCGTTCAACCCCAGAATCGGGAAGGTCACGAGATAAAAGGCAAGCGGGATTCTTGCCCCGGTGAGCAGAATACCCACGATTGCCGGGGGTGTGGTACGCCCGCAACCATTGAAAGCTCCGGCCGTGACCTGTTCGATTGCAGAGAAAACTTGCGAAACGGCAAGGATTTTTAAATAGGCGCTTCCGGCAATTAGGGTTTGCGGTTCGTTGATGAAAATGCTGAAAATTTCTTTGCTTAGAAAGAGAAAAGCTGCCGTGGCAACGAGAGCGATTCCCCCGGCAAGTTTTAGCGTGTAGTGATACCCTTGACGTATCCTGACAAAGTCGCGTGCCCCGAAGTTCTGTCCAGTGAAGGCTGCCAGTGCCGTCGAGAATCCCGCGGCAGTCATCCACGTGATGGCCTCTATTTGTGCCCCGACACTTTGCACGGCAACCCCGATATGTCCCCATTGTGCCGCCACGGTGGCAAGCGTCAGCGAGAACATGGCAAACAAGGCGCTTTGCATACTGACGGGGAAACCCAGAGAAAATATCCGCTTCACGAAACGGGCACGCAAGCGGGTGAGATAATGGAGTTTGCCGATAGAGGATTCGCGGAAGTAAAGATTGCGTATAAAGATTGCGAACACGACCAGTTGCGAGAAGGTAGTGGCAACTGCCGCACCCGCCGAACCCATGGCGGGAATAAAGCCGCACCCGTATATGAGCAAGGGATCGAGTACAATATTAAACACCAAGCCCGTCGCGACGATTTTCAAGGGTGTTTTGCTATTGCCTTGCCCGTTGTACAGCCCGCTGTACGTGTTGTTGTTGAACGTGAAGAATAATCCCGGGGTGATCAATCGCATGTAATTGACCGCGAGCGAGGAAATATTTCCTTCCAGATGAAATAATCCCACTAGGGCAGGAGCCGCGATGAATATGAAACAAGCGTAGAATAAAGCGATAATTGACGAGAGCATGGCTGCCTGATTGGCGTATACGCGGGCTCTTTTGCCTGTACGTGCGCCAAGAGATTGAGAGATGGTAACCTCGACGCCGACTTTGCTGATAAACGAAAGTGCATTGCACAACCACGTGAAGAATCCGGCAACACCCACGGCTGCCACGCTTTCGCTTCCCAATCGCCCCAACCAGATCATGTCTGTCATGCTGTAGGCCATTTGGACGAAAGAGGCTGTGATCAAGGGAATTGCCATACTCCATATCCCTTTGCTGATGCTTCCGTGTGTCAGGTCGTTTACTTTTGTCATGCTCTTGTTTTTTGGCTTGCAAAAATATAAACCTTTTGGCAATTTCCTCTCACTTTTTTATACTTTTGCGGAAAGATGTAAAAATGATTAATATGAAAAATATCGCAATTATTGCAGGAGGAAATTCTTCGGAGTACGGGGTGTCGCTCCAGTCGGGAAACAATATTTATAACGAGGTGGATGAAACCCGTTATAATAAATACCTTGTTATATTAAAGGGGCGGGATTGGCACGTGAAGATTGGTGATGTGACTTACCCGGTGGACAAGAATGATTTTTCCTTCACGAAAGACGGGGAGAGGATTGCGTTTGATTTTGCCTATATCACGATTCATGGCAACCCCGGTGAAAACGGGTTGTTGCAGGGATACCTCGATATGATGGGCGTACCCTACGGGGGATGCAACGTGCTGGCTTCCGCGTTGACTTTTGATAAACACACGTGCAATGCTTATTTAAAGAGTTACGGGGTGAACGTGGCCAATTCCGTGATGCTGAAACGGGGGATGGCGTATGACGTGAACGAGATCATAGAGGAAGTCGGTCTGCCTTGTTTCGTGAAGCCGAATGCCGAGGGGTCCAGCTTCGGGGTATCGAAGGTGAAAGAGGCGGGACAGTTGGAGAAGGCGTTGCGGGAAGCATTCGCTCTTTGCCGGGAAGTGCTGATTGAAACGTTTATTGACGGGAAAGAGTTGACATGTGGTGTCGTGAAAGCCGGGGAGCTGGATTTTGCAATGCCCATAGCGGAAGTGATCCCGAAGAAAGAGTTTTTTGATTTCGAGGCAAAATACGATCCCAAGATGTCCGACGAGATTATTCCGGCACGTATTTCTCCCGAGTTGACCCATCGCATCAAGACGTTGTCGTCGATGATTTACGATATACTAAGGTGTGACGGTATCATCCGGGTAGATTATATCGTGCGTGATGACGAGATATTCATGCTTGAAGTGAACACCACGCCGGGAATGACTTCCAATAGTTTTGTGCCTAAAATGGTGCGGGCTATGGGCGGAACGTTGCGGGATGTGTTGACGAAGATTATTGAAGCCAAATTGAGTAATTGAATTTCCGCCTTAAACGATAATGCCGCCGCCCACGACATCCGTGCCCTCGTAGAGTACGGCACTCTGACCGGGAGTGATGGAATCCATGCCTTCGTGGAACTCTACCCGTAGCCCGCTTTCCTCGTGGTAGACGGATGCTTGGGCGCCCCGGTTGCGGTAACGGATTTTGGCATACACCTCGAAGCCGTCCGGTAGAGAAGCGTATTTCATGAGGTTGATATCTTTTGCCCGGAAACCTTTACCTGTCAGTTCTTCACGGGTGCCTAGCACGACTTCGTTTTTCCGCGGGTCAATGGCCACGACGAACATGGGATGTCCGAGGGCAATGCCCAGCCCTTTGCGTTGCCCGATGGTGTAGTTGGGGAAACCCCGGTGCTCACCCAAGCGCTTGCCGGATGTATCGACAAATAGCCCGGGACCGTATTTCTCCGTGAAGTTATCCACGTTCTCGGCAAGGAAAGCGCGGTAATCGTTATCCGGGATAAAGCATATCTCTTGGCTTTCAGTTTTCTTGGAAAGTTTTTCATGTCCTTTGGCGAGAGCGATTTGCCGGACTTCCGGTTTTGTCAGTTCACCTAAAGGAAACAGCGTCCGGGCAAGATTCTCTTGTGTCAGTGTCCACAGGAAATAGGTCTGGTCTTTAGTTTCATCCACTCCTTTGCGCAAGAAGTAACGTCCGTTCAGTTGCCCGATGCGGGCGTAATGTCCGGTAGCGATGTAGTCACACCCGAGTTCGTCGGCCATTTCGATCAATTTGCCCCATTTGATCGTGGAATTGCAAAGTACGCAAGGGTTGGGCGTGTGTCCTTGTAAATATTCGTCGATGAAATTCCGTATCACCAGATCTTTGAAATCCTGACGTATATCCAATATATGATGTTCAAAGCCCATTTGCTGTGCCATGTGTTTTGCCTCGAAGATCGCGTTCACGCTGCAACACCCTTTTTCCTTCTCCATGCAGGCTTGCGAGATTTGATCGTACACCCGGTAGGTAACCCCGACCAACTCGTATCCCTGATCTTGTAATAACATGGCGGCAACCGTGCTGTCAATCCCACCGCTCATGGCCATTAAAACCCTCATAATTTTAGATTTAATGATTTTAGATTTTAGATTTTAGATTGCTTCCCCTTGTTCGTGCGCTCAACTACCACTGTATAGGTGAATTGGAGGGGACATTTTCCATTTTCCATTTTCAATTATTTACTCATAAATCTTGCCTCGCTGTGGTAATTATCTTTCTCGATGTCGATATCGGGTTCGATGAGTTCGCCGGAGCCGGACAAGGTGAATTTCAAGTATTTGATCTGTTTCCCTCGGGATAACCATTGTTGTTCGTAGAATGTTTTGATACCTAGTATTTTATCATCCAGTTCGCTCGCGTAAAGGTCGTCCGTGTTGACAAAAGCGGTCAATCCGTTCAGGCGGATAAGTTCAGCCGTGTATTGATACAGGAAAGGACTATCCGTTTTGAGGTGGATGATTCCGTCTTCTTTCAGCATCTTTTTATAGAGCGAGAGGAAGCGGGTTCCCGTCAGGCGCTTGCGGGCCTTTGCCATTTGCGGGTCGGGGAACGTGATCCATATTTCGGAGATTTCCCCGGGGGCGAATACCGACTCAAGCATCTCGGCATGCGTGCGCAGGAATACCACGTTTTTCATGCCCTTTTCTTGGGCTATTTTAGCCCCGGTCCACATCCGGGCTCCTTTGATGTCTAACCCGATAAAATTCTTCTCCGGGTAGAGTTCTCCCAGTCCCACGGCGTACTCGCCTTTGCCGCATCCCACTTCCAGTACAATCGGGTGGGCGTTGCCGAACACTTGTTCTCCCCATTTCCCTTTTAGCTTGTAATCCGTGCGGAAAACCTCGTCATGTTTCGGTTGGAACACGTTATCCAGTGTTTCCATTTCCGCGAATTTTGCCAGCTTATTCTTCGCCATATCCCAATCGCTTAATTTTCTAATTTAGTTATCTTAACCCCTATATTTTTTATTCCTTTCAATTCCTTTTCTTTCATGCGGTGACCGATCTCTACCGTGTAGATACCCGCGGAATCCAAGTGAAGTATTTCTTCCGAGGTTTGGGTTACGGTTTTCAATCCTCCCAATCCTTGTCCCACCCATTCGCCGTCCTTATCCGCCAAAGTGATGTCCGAACTTAGGTTGATTGTTGTCAGGTGCGGGTGGGAGATGGTGAGCCAACAACTCAGACCATGTAGTTTATAATCCGTCGAGTGCCGTACGCATGTGCTTAACACGTAATCGCCCGGTCGCGTGATGTTGAATTCAAATTTGTAATTACTATCCCGGTTCCATGTCTCGCGGGCGATGGATTTGTAATTTCCCGCGTCGGGGGTAATGTTACAAGCCATGCAACACGATAAAATGAATAAAGTGTAAATACCAAGTTTCTTGCTCATCACGTTCGGTCGTTATTGCTCGTTTTTAATAGTGTTTCCAGTTCCGCGATCATCATTGCCGTGGCTCCCCAGATAAAATGATTATCAATCTTGTAGCCCGGTGCGACAATCTGTCGGTCGTTCCGGTAAAGCGAACGCGAAGTTTTATTCTTGTCGTCAAATAAATCATTTAACGGGATGACTATCACTTCCTCCACTTCATCTTCCGAGAGTACAAAATTAGGTATTTTCGGGATTGTTCCAACAATGGGTGTTATATTAAAGTTGCTTAACGGGATATACACGTCGCTCAAACTCCCGATAATCGTGACGTCTTCGGGGTTTACCCCGATCTCCTCGTGACACTCCCGCAAAGCGGTATCACGTGCATTCGTGTCTTCCGGCTCCGTCTTCCCACCCGGCAGGGCGATTTGTCCCCCGTGATATTTCCCCACCGAAGTACGTTGTATAAAAGGGATTGCCCAATCCTCCCGGTAAGGCATCAGCAGCATGAGCACGGCGCTATTCACGGGGGAATGCTGATGTATTTCTTCTATTCCCTTAACGTGATTAGGTTCGGGTGTCATGAGGGCGTGTGCCGCCGCTCCCGGTAATTCTCGTGCTAGAACTTTTTGAACTGTTTCAATTGTCACCGTTAATCTAAAATTTAAAATCTAAAATCAGTATGGTTTTTGTACGGCACTCAACACCCTTAAGATGTTATCTCCCCACAACTTGTGCAATTCTTCCGGCGTGTAGCCTTCGCGGAGGAGTTCCACGGTGAGGTTGATAACCTCGTTGGCGGCACGGCAGCCGATAAGTTTTTCCGTGTCGTCGCCGTCGAAGTCCGTGCCGATGCCCACGTGGTCGATGCCCACGAGGCGGACGATGTGGTTGATATGAGCCACGGCGTCCAGAATGGTCGGGTTGGGTTGCTCGCTCAGGAACGAGTTGTACAGGCACACCTGTACAACGCCTCCCTTGTCGGCGATGGCTCGAATCTGGTCATCTGTCAAATTGCGGGGGTGATTGCGTAACGCTCTCGCGGACGAGTGGGAAGCGATAATCGGGGCTTCGCTGGTTTCCAGCACATCCTGCACGGTTTTGGCGTTGGCATGCGAGATGTCCACGATAATTCCCAAGCGGTTCATCTCTTTCACGACTTGCCGTCCGAAATCACTCAACCCGTTGTGTTCCGGTTCGCCTTTTGCCGAGTCGCAAATGTCATTGCTGCCGTTATGGCACAGGGTGATATAAGTGACTCCCATTTTCTTGAACATCTCGAGGTTCGCGATATCCTTCCCGATAGCGTACCCGTTTTCGATGGCAAGGAATATCGCTTTCTTTCCGGCATTCTTCAGGTAAAGCAGGTCGTCCTCGTTATAGGCAATTCCCACTCGCGACTGGTTCAGTTTCACTTGTTCCGATATCTGGTACAGGATGTCTACAGCCTTTCGGGTGGCGGCACGTGAGGCTTCCTCGTCCCGGCTGTCTTGATGCAGGTAAGCTACCATGAAGACGGCGTCCTCTCTTCCTTCCTGCATTTTGGGGAGATCTACTTTCACGTCCTCGTGGCGTTGTCCGAAATTGAAACCCGGGGTGAATTTCATCGGGGTATCGCAGTGTGAATCGACAATCAAGCTGTTCCGGTGGATTTCTTTTGCCTTCTTGAACAGGGTGGCCTCGCTGACGAAATAATAGAAAAGTTTCATCATCTGTTCGTCGGGGCGTACCGCCATTTTCTCCGGGTGCCATTGCACGCTGAAGACGCGGTGTCCCGGCATACCTTCCATCGCCTCGATAATCCCGTCGGCAGAGGTCGCCGTCACGCGGAATCCGGGGGCGATGTCCTTGATGGCCTGATGATGGTAAGAATTAACCGTGATGGAGTCTTCTCCCATGATTGAGTGGAGTATCGAGTTATTGATGATATTCACCCGGTGCGAGCCGTATTCCCGGCTGATTGTCTGGCTGTGTTTTAAAGCCGGTTGCTCGTGTTGCGAGTAGATATCCTGATAGTTGGTACCCCCGAAAGCCATGTTGATAATCTGGTGTCCGCGGCATATCCCGAAGATGGGGATTTGTCGGTCGGATGCCAGTTTTACCAGCGTCAGGTCGAATTGATCTCTCGCGGCATCCACGTCCCGCAGGGGAGGGATGGGGTCTTCGTTCCCGTACAGCGGGTTGATATCGCCCCCGCCCGTGAGCATAAGCCCGTCGAGCGTGTCTATCGTTGCCCGCAAGCTCTCGATGTCATTATGCACGGGTATTAGCACGGGAATACCGCCCGCTTGCAGGATGGAAATCACGTATGAATGTTCTATACAGGAGTTCCCGTTCTCGAAATTTGCCGTGATACCGATAACCGGTGCGTGGGCTTGTGTCTGGCGATCGTCTATCGCCTTGTATAAGGTATCCAGATTTGCCGGATAAATAATGTTATTCATAGAAATGCAAGTTACAATTGAAAATTGAAAATGGAGAATTGAAAATGTAAGTATTCGCCATAAATCTGAAATCATAAATCATAAATTATAAATCATCGGTCACGGGAATTTTAATTCGCCCCCGTTCGGTTGCACGATAAGTTCCGCGTTCGTTCCCAGTATCAACGGGTAATTGCCTCGGGTATGCCCTGCCGGTAGCCCGAAGCAAACCGGGTACGCGTAATCTTTCACGGCATCGTGAATGATGTGGTTCACCCTTTCCTTAAATTCGGGATCGTCATTCCGTCCGAATTCCCCGACCGCGAGTCCTGCCAGATGTTGGAACTTGCCCGCGTATTTCATGCATCGGATGCTTCGGTCAATCCGGTATATATCGTCTGTCGGGTCTTCAAGGAAAAGAATCGTGCCCCGCGTATCGCGTTCGATGCGCGTGTCGTGCAAGCTGTGAATCCATGTCAGCATTCCGCCGATAAGTTCCGCTTCCGCGAGTCCCGTGCGGTTCAGCGGGTGAGGTTTCGTGGCGTACGCCGAAATAATACCGAACAAGAAATTCCGGAGTTGTGTCAACGCTTCCGGTGTCGTTTCTTGGAGGTTCGAGGGCATGGAAGCGTGAAGGCTTTCGATGCCTAACGAGTGTAACTTCGAGTGCAGCACGGTAATGTCGTTCATGCCGATTACCCATTTCGGGTTTCCCTGAAACACGGAATAGTCGGCATCCTCGATGATGCGGAGTATCCCGTAATCTCCCGCCATGCACCAGATAGCCCTGACGTCCTCGGCGTCAAGCGCGGCTTGTAGGTCTGCCAAACGTTCTTCATCAGTCCCTGCCATTCGTCCGTCCCGCGCCAAGACGTGTTCCCCGGGAACGGGAATCAGTTCCCACGAGGCGAGTAATGCTACTGCAGCGTCCAGTTGTTCTTTTGTCGTGATGCCCGAGGGGGAAATAAGCGCCACCTTATCCCCCGGCTGCAGGTATATAGGTCGTAACATAATAACGATAGTTTTTATTGTACGAAGGTACGGTTTTAATTTGAAAACACATTATACTTTGTCAATAGAATTACTCGCCGCGGGCTGACGGGGGATTTCTCCCACTCGTCCAGAGGGATTCATTCATCGCTAGCTCTGAATAAAAGTATTGATAAAGTATTATTAAATGATTTATATCGTATTATAATCGAATAACAATCGAATAGCAATCGTATAACAGTTGAGGAAAACTCGGGGAATGTGCGGGGAAGGATACAGTGATTTAGCGTGTTGATTTTAACGTGATGTTAGCGATATTTTTATTAACTTTGCGACTTCATGGAGCACTAAAGTTTTTTCCTTTGGCTTTATGGATTTTATAAACTTTATAACTTTACAAACTCTAAATACATGAGCAAGTTCAAGAGAAATTTGGTTACCACGGCGTTGCCTTACGCTAACGGTCCTGTGCATATCGGGCATCTGGCAGGTGTTTACGTGCCCGCTGATATTTACGTGCGTTACTTGAGAAAGAAGGGTGAGGAGGTCGCGTTTATCGGCGGCTCGGACGAGCACGGGGTACCTATCACGATCAAGGCGCAGAAGGAAGGGGTAACCCCGCAGGATATTGTTGATCGTTATCACAAGATTATTAAGGATTCATTTGCCGAGTTGGGCATCTCTTTTGATATATATTCCCGCACGAGTTCGAAGACGCATCACGAGTTGTCGTCGGCGTTTTTCAAGAAACTTTATGACGAGGGGAAGTTTATAGAGAAGACTTCCATGCAGTTCTATGACGAGAAAGCGGGGCAGTTCCTTGCCGACCGTTATATTATAGGTACATGCCCCCATTGTGGGAACGAGCGGGCGTATGGCGACCAGTGCGAGGCATGCGGCACGAGCCTGAACGCTACCGATCTGATAAACCCGGTATCCGCTATCACGGGGAATAAACCGGAATTGAAGGAAACGAAACACTGGTATCTGCCTTTGGATCAATACGAGGGATGGTTGAAGGAGTGGATTCTGGAGGAGCATAAGGAATGGAAGCCGAACGTTTACGGGCAATGCAAATCGTGGTTGGATAGCGGTTTGCAGCCTCGCGCAGTGACCCGTGATTTGGATTGGGGTGTGCCTGTCCCGGTAGAGGGAGCCGAGGGGAAAGTGCTTTACGTGTGGTTTGACGCCCCTATCGGTTATATTTCCGCCACGAAAGATCTCACGCCGGAATGGGAAAAGTATTGGAAAGACCCGGAAACGCGCATGATTCATTTTATCGGTAAGGATAATATCGTGTTCCATTGTATTATTTTCCCGGCGATGTTGAAAGCCGAGGGTGCTTATATTTTGCCGGACAACGTGCCTGCCAACGAGTTCCTGAATCTGGAGGGAGATAAGATTTCCACGTCCCGCAACTGGGCGGTTTGGTTGCACGAGTATCTGGTGGATTTCCCCGGGAAACAGGACGTGTTGCGCTACGTGTTGACCGCCAATGCACCGGAAACGAAGGATAACGATTTCACGTGGAAGGATTTCCAAACCCGCAATAATAGCGAGCTGGTGGCTATCTACGGGAATTTCATCAACCGCACGCTGGTGCTGACGCAGAAGTATTTCGATAATATCGTGCCGGAACGGGGTGAATTGACGGATTACGACAGGGAGGTTCTTGCCGAGATACCGCGAATCATCGAACGCGTGGAGAAGAGTTTGGATACGTTCCATTTCCGCGACGCTTTGAAGGAAGCGATGAATCTTGCCCGTCTGGGTAATAAATATCTTGCCGATACCGAACCTTGGAAAGTGATCAAGACGGACGAGGTGCGGGTGAAAACCATTTTGAATATCTGTTTGCAGATTTCGGCTAATCTTTCCACTTTGATGGAACCGTTTATGCCGTTCTCTTCACGAAAGTTGCGCGAGTTCATGAATATCGATGCGATCGAGTGGAGCAAGATGGGCGACGGCGTGATCCAAGCGGGACACGAGTTGGGACAGGCAGGATTGTTGTTCGACAAGATCGAGGACGACGTGATTCAAGCGCAGGTTGATAAACTGCTTGCCACGAAAAAAGCGAACGAGATGGCGTCTGCCACGGCTGCT
The DNA here is from genome assembly GCF_022132345.1 of Butyricimonas sp. DFI.6.44. NCBI lineage: Bacteria > Pseudomonadati > Bacteroidota > Bacteroidia > Bacteroidales > Odoribacteraceae > Butyricimonas > Butyricimonas sp. DFI.6.44. Next base: position 127,872 of record NZ_JAKNJD010000010.1, read on the forward strand.
CCCGCGAAGGAGAACATCAATTATGATGATTTTATGAAGATGGATATTCGCGTGGGTAAGATTATTGCCGCCGAGAAAGTGGCTAAGACGAAGAAGTTGATGAAATTGACTGTCGATACGGGTATCGATCAGCGGACTATCGTGTCGGGCATTGCCGAGCATTATGCGCCGGAGGAGGTGATCGGGCGGCAGGTGAGCGTGCTGGTGAATCTGGAGCCGAAACCGTTGAAGGGGATTGTGTCACAAGGCATGATACTGATGGCGGAGAATGTCGACGGGACTCTTTCTTTTGTTACTCCCGATAAGGAGGTGAAACCGGGATCGGAGATACGATAACGGGGAAATGAACAATTTTTGAAGAATATACTTTGAGGCTGCCATTTTTTGGCAGTCTTTTTTTTGTTTTCTTGCTTGGATGATTTGTTATAAAATTTCAGAATAGGGAGGTGAATTAGGATTTTGTTAACTTCGGTTCACGAGGAGATGTGATGGTGTTATGTGCTGATTATCAGTTGTATTTGTATTGAAATGTAATTCTTAAAAAAATAGTTGTCATTTTTAAGACTAACAAATATTTAACCTTACCTCAACTAAAGTATAACAGTAATAATCTCATTTTCATGGAGTAATGCCTTACCTTTGTATCGTAAGAAATTACAAAAGCCAATATGGCAAGAATGAATAAGAATAATAATTTAAAAAATAATGATATGAAAAAGTATATTGTATTAGTTTGCATCGGGATGTTAGCATTGTTTGTAGGTGGAATCAGTTTAGCAAAAACTCAGACCAACGGAATAGAGTGTGCTTACGCTAAGCAACAGAATCTTAACGCTACTTCCAAGGTCGTGAAAGTACAGAAAGTGGGAAAAGATGTGATTTACGGTCCCGTGAGCTTGCCCGAGGTGGTTGTAAGCACGAAGAGGAAAGCATGAATCGGCTTTTGTAAAGAATAGGAAAACGAGGCTTTTGACAGGCCTCGTTTTTTATTGCCCGAATATTTGCCCCGCGTGTATCGTTGCATTTATTTTGGATTGACAAAATAATCCTTATTTTTGTATCTGAATACTAGATGACGAACCGGATGCAGGCTATAAACATTCATTCAGAGGAGTTTTTGGAAGATTTGAAACAAGGAAGACAAGAGGCTTTCCAAGCTTTGTTCATGTCTTTTCATAAACCCTTGTGTTTTTTTGCCGCCCGTGTCGTGAGGGATGGCGAGGAGGCGGAGGATATCGTGCAGGAGGTGTTTCTCTCGTTCTGGAAAATGGAGCGGGAGAGTTTCCCAAATTTGAAAACGATCAAGACTTTTCTTTATAATAGCGTGCAGAATCGTTGTTTGAATTATTTACGGAATTTGGAGATTCGGGACCGGAATTACCGGAATCTGAACCGGGAAGAATTGGACGAGGATTATTTCCTGTGCCAGCAGATTCGTGCTGAAATTGTCGCGGAGCTTTTCGGGGCAATAGACGAATTGCCGGAGAAGAGCAAGGAGATTTTCAAGAAATCGTATATCGACGGGCAGGAGGATAAGAAGATTGCCGAGGAGTTGGGAATTTCGTTGAACACGATTAAAACTCAAAAGCAACGGGCAAAGTCTTTTCTGAGGGTACGTTTGGGGGATTTATTCGTTTATGTAGGGATGTTCTTCCCGGGAATCTAAAATATTTTTTACTTCCGTGTCACCCATTTGCCGGACGAGTGTGTTTCTGGTGTAAATGAACGTGAAAGATGGGAATAGAAAAGGAAATACATGAATTGATTATTGCTTATCTGCGGGGAGATATTTCCACGGAGGAACAGGTTGTGTTGCGGGAATGGTTGGCGCGGGATCGTCGTCACGGGGAGTTGTTGGAGGAGTTGAAGAGTAAGGACGTGCTCCGGCGGGATGCGGTTATTTATGCCTCGTTCGATACGGCAGGACGATGGAAGAGGTTGCGGCAGGAGATGAATAAGGTGCCTCGCGGGAAATCCCGGCTATTGCTTCGTTGGGTGGCGGTTGCCGCGGTGTTTGCTGTTGCGGTTTTGACCGGGGTGTTTTATTGGCAGGCGTATGACAGTCCGGGGGTGGAAGTGGCGGACAGTGTACGGATTCTTCCCGGAAGCTCGCACGCCGTGTTGATCACGGAGAGCGGAAAACAAGTATCGCTTTTGGGAATGAAGGATACCACGCTTGTGTTTGCCGGAAATGAACGCGTGGAGATCAGTGAAGACGGTCGTTTGAAATATCATCTGACTACAGCTTCGACTGTACCGGAATGGCATACATTGAAGATCCCGCGGGGTGGTGAGTTCCAGATTACGTTGGATGACGGGACGGAGGTTTGGTTGAATAGTGATACCGAGTTAAGATACCCGTCTCATTTTGTCGGGACGGAAAGACGCGTGCAATTGACAGGAGAGGCTTATTTTAAAGTCGCACCGAACGAGGAGGCTCCTTTTATAGTAGATACGAGGGGAATGGATGTAAAGGTGTTGGGGACTTCTTTCAATTTATCCGTGTACCCGGATGAAAAGGTATGTCACGCTACTCTTGAGAAGGGGCGGATACAGGTAAACGATAAGGAGAACGGGAAGCAGGTGGTGTTGAGCCCGGGAGAGCAGGCGGTGTTGTCGGGAGAGATGTTGGAGGTGCGAACGGTGAACACGAGGTTGTACAGTTCATGGATAAAAGGACGTTTTTCGTTCGCGAGCGAGGATTTGGAAGGGGTTATGCGAACATTATCGCGTTGGTATAACGTGGAGTATGTTTTCTCGAATGTCTCGATGAAGGATAAACGTTTCACGGGAACTATACCGAAATACACGGAGATCTCTCAAGCGTTGAAGATGATAGAGATGACTTCCGACGTGCAATTCAAAATACGGGGAACGACGATTATTATACAATAAAAAACAGGAAGTGCGGCTAACACGTCCTGTCTTAAGTGAGAAATTGATTTTACCACAAACAATTTAACATTACAAAGTTATGAAAAAAAAACCGAATGTAAGAGCGGGGGAACCTGCTTTTAGGAAAATTTGTACAGTTATGAAACTATGTCTTGTTCTATCTTTACTGGCGGTATTGTCCGTGTCTGCACGCGGTGTGGCGCAGAACGTGAAACTGTCTATGGAGAAAAAGTCCGTGAGTTTATTGAATGTGTTGAATGAACTTGGGGAGAAGTCCGGTTATGAGTTTTTCTACAATGATGACGAAGTTACCGGGGTAAAGGTGTCCGTGTCCGCGAAGGACGCGACGGTGCAGGAGATTCTGGACCAAGTTTTGAAAGGAACGTCATTGACTTATCACATCGTGGATGACGTGTTTATTATTACCCCGAAGAAAGCCACGGATGAGAAAAAGAATGTATGGCGGATTTCCGGGGTGGTGAAGGATAATAAAGGTGAGCTTCTGCCCGGGGTGACGGTAGTGATAAAGGGTACACAGGCCGGAACGGCGACAGACGCGAACGGAAAGTTCAAAATAGAGTTTTTGGATGCTGAAAAGAAATCCGTTACGCTGGTATTCTCTTTTATCGGAATGGTCACTCAGGAACGGGAGATAAAAGAGTACGTGAAGGAGGGACTTGAAATAGTCATGCAACCGGACGAGGAAGAACTGGAGGAAGTTATTATTACCGGTATGGGGAATAAGGCTAAAAGCAGTTTCACGGGTTCGGCAACTGTCGTTAGCCGTAAGCAGTTGATGAGCGTGGGGACAAAGAGTTTGTTACAGAGCTTGGCGGCTTTTGTTCCGGGGCTGCAAATCGTGAAGAATAATGATATGGGGTCAGACCCGAACACGAGACCGGAGATTCTGATTCGCGGCCGAAGCAGTTTCGAGGGCTCTTCCAATGTACCGACCTTTATCGTGGATGGGGCTGAGGTCGATTTGGATTATGTTTTCGATATGGATATGAATGACGTGGAGACGGTGACCGTGTTGAAAGATGCTTCGGCTTCCGCGTTATACGGTTCTAAAGCGGCAAAAGGCGTGGTGGTTATCACGACAAGACCTTTGCGTGCCGGAAAGTTGAGGGTTTCTTACAGCGGAACTTTACGGACTTCGATACCGGATGTGCGGGATTATGATTTGTTGAACGCGGCGGAAAAATTGGAGTACGAGCGTTTGGCAGGGGTGTATGATGATAGTGGAAAATCGCAATACGAGAAAGATATTGAGTATAATGAAAAATTCAAGCGGGTACGGGAAGGTGTGAATACGGACTGGTTGTCCAAACCGTTACGTAATTCTGTTTCACAGAATCATAATTTGAATGTTGCCGGGGGGGATGATTATATCCGTTATACTCTGGGGACCCGTTACGGTTCGGAACAGGGGGTGATGAAAAAATCAAAACGTGATCGTTATTCTTTGAACTTCAGGTTGTCGTATAATAAACAGGATAAGGTTTACGTGTCGAACACGACGACGATTACCTCGGTGAATAGCGAGGAATCACCTTACGGCACTTTTAATAAATATGTCGAGTTGAACCCGTATGATCGGGCTTATAATTTGGATGGAACGTTGAATAAGGTGTTGAGTTTTGGTGTTTCCAATCCGTTGTTCGAGGCGACGCTGGGTAGTTATGATCGAAGTGAACAATTTTATTTGAATAATGTGCTTGATTTGCGTGTAGAGGTGTTGCCGGGTTTTCGGGTGGAAGGTTTTTTCTCGCTGAATAAGTCAAAAGATGATACGGAGAAATTTACTTCTCCGGAGTCGTACGAGTTCAGGAATAAGGATGCTTCGGAATCCGGGAGAATAGAGGTGTCGAATAATAAAGCGATGACTTATGAAGGGCGTGTTACTCTGTCTTATAATAAGATGTTCGGGACGGGAACATTGTTGAACGCGATGGGGGGCGGGAATGTACAGTCCTCGGAAAGGAACGGTAATGGTTACGCGGGGGTGGGGCTTTATTCGGATAAGCTGGGACATCCCGCTTTTGCCACAAGGTATCCGGAAGGTGCGACCCCGAGCGGAAGTCAGGATTTGGAACGTTCCATGGGATTGTTCCTGAACGCTAACGTGATTTATGATGACCGTTATTTTGCCGATGCTTCAATCCGGTATGAAGGGTCTTCCAAATTCGGCGAAGATCAGCGTTTTACGCCTTTCTGGAGTTTAGGGTTGGGGTGGAATATTCATAAAGAGAAATTTTTGAATATGTCTTCGACGGATAGGATTAAGTTGCGCGGGAGTTTGGGATACACGGGTAACGCTTCTTTTTCTCCCTATCAGGCAATGACAACGTATAAATATGATGCAGGTTTGGATTATGATAAGGGGATAGGGGCGATTCCCATGGCTATCGGCAATCCGGATCTGAAGTGGGAGAGGGCGTTGACTTATAATGTCGGGTTGGATGTCGTTTTGTTTAAGAACCGGTTGGATTTCACGTTGGAATATTATAGCAAGACAACGGATAATTTGCTGTTGGATGTGGCGAAAGCTCCTTCCGTGGGAACGACCACGGCAAAAGAGAATATGGGTAAATTGTTGAATACCGGTATCGAGTTCCAGACCCGGGTGGTAGCGGTTTCCAATAAAAGTTGGAATTGGTCGCTATCGTTGAATATGCAGCATAACGAGAATAAAATTAAAAAGATCAGTAATGCCTTGGAGAAGATGAACGAGGAGTTGAATACGGCGGAGGGGACGTTGTTGCCACCCCCTGTTTACGTGGAAGGAGAGTCATTGAGTGCCGTGAAGGCCGTGAAATCCGGGGGTATTGATCCGGCTACCGGGCAGGAGGTTTTTATTGATCGGTTTGGTGTCCCGACTTTTATTTATAATTATTGGGATAAGCGGACGTACGGGGATTCGGACCCAACGGTGTCCGGGACGTTGGGTACCTATTTGACGTTTAAAGGTTTCGCTTTGAATATGTTGTTTAATTACGAGTTGGGTGCGACGGTTTATAACCAGACGTTGGTGACTCGGGTTGAAGGTGCCAATCCGCGACGGAATGCAGATAAACGGGTATTCCAAAGTCGCTGGAAAGAGGTGGGGGACCGGGTGAAATATAAGAATATCGCGGATCAGACAACTCCCGATATTACCAGTCGTTTCGTGCGGGACGAGTATATGATTAATATGCAGAGTTTGAGTCTTTCATATGATTTTACCCCGGAGATTTGTCAAAAACTTTATTTAAGCCGTTTGAGGGTGGAGTTTTTGATGAATGATGTGTTCCGGGCTTCAACGATCAAGCAGGAACGAGGGTTCTCGTACCCTTTTGCCCGGAGTTTCGAATTTTCGCTTAGTGCAGCATTTTGATACGAACTACTAAAACGAATGATATGAAAAATAGAAGATATATTTGGATGGCAATGCTGGTACTGTTCTCTTTGGGCAGTTGTAACAGCTTTTTGGATATCAAGCCGGAGGGTGAGCTAGTGCAGGATGAACAATTTAAAGATGTGCAGGGATACCGGGACGCAATGTACGGGATTTACGCGTCTATGGCACAGGGGGAGTTGTACGGGATGATGATGAATTGGGGATTGGCGGATGTTCTCGGTCAGCAATTCGGGGATGAATACGGACAATTTGCTGATGCAAGTGACGGGTGGGCTGGAAGTAAATATGCTTATATTAAATATGCCTCGATTTATGATTATAAGGATCAGCGGATGGAAAAGCAAATTGAATCTGTCTGGACGAAGTTGTACGAGTGTATTTCTTACGTGAATAATGTGATTGTCAACATAGATAGAGAGGATTTGAATAAAGATCCTGATCTGAAGTTAATCAAGGGAGAGGCATATGCGGTGAGAGCTTTTTTACATTTCGAGGTGATGCGTCTGTTCTGTGATAATTACCGGATGAATCCCGACGCAGGTGGTGTTCCTTATGCCTATACTTTTGATTTAAGTAGTAAAAAAGTATACACGTTGGCGCAATGTTATGACAATGTATTGGCGGATTTGAGTGAGGCTGCCCGTAGTTTAGCCGGGGATGGCGATATTTATAATACGACAACAGTAGATTCGTATCGTAGAAAACGTTATTCACATTGTAATTTGTATGCGGCGTGGGCAATTAAGGCCAGAGTATTTTATACCAGAGGGGATTTGGATAGTGCCGCTTATTATGCTGAAAAGGTGATTGCTTCCCCGGGAGTGGGCTTGACGGAACGACAGAACTTTGAGCATGTAAAACGCTACGGTACGCACACGGAATTAATTTGGGGGTTATTTACCAACAAGATGTACACGGATTATAAAGAATTGTTCTTGCAGAGTGCCGTTACCTTGAATGCAACGTTGCGGGCGGATATAAAGGCTTTATATGAGGTGTCGCAATTCACGGCAGATAGTAAGGATTTGCGTTACACGAGTTTTTTTCAGGATAAAGGGTACGAGGGGCATTTCTTTATTCGATTATTAAGCCCGACGGAAGGGGCGAGTAATAAGCCGACACAGTATTTTAACGGAACTTGTCTGGTACGTTTGCCTGAAATGTACTATATTTTAGCTGAGGCTAATTATTCGAAAGATAAAGAGAAGGCTCTTGGTTATTTGAATGCGGTTCGCGGTAGCCGGGGATTGGCTGACATTGAAGCTTCGCTGGTGGATTCTCAAGATAAATTTCTGAAGGAGATGACGAGGGAACGCACGAGGGAATTTTACGGGGAAGGGCAGATGTTCAGTTTTTACAAGTGTCATAATTTGGGTTTTCGAGATTTTCTGGATAAAGTGGATGTGGTTCCGTCTAAAGATGTATTCGTTCTCCCGTGGCCCAAGTCCGAACAGGAGTATGGAGTTACTAACCAATAAAATGTAAAGAGATGAGAAAGTTATATATATTGTTGATTGTGTTTACAGCCTCTCTGTTTACGGGGTGTGATGAAAATGGAGAGAGCGGGTATTATGAGGATAAAGACCGGATTTATTTTGTGAAGGACAGTCTTGTTTGCCGGTTGGGGGAGATGCAGATGGATGTGGAAACTTACACGGTGAAGGTTCCGGTGAAGGTGTTGGGGCAACCTCTCGGGGAGAATCGAATGTTTAAAATAAACGTGAATCAAGAGTTGACAACAGCCCCGGGAGATTCTTATACTTCATTGTCGACAGAATTTGTGGTGGATAAGGATTCCGTGAACGCGTATATCCCGATAGAATTGTTGAGGAGTAGGATAGACCCGATGGTGGACACGGTGTACCGGATCGTGTTGGATCTGGAGGCAAATGATATGTTTGGGTTAGGGGTACAGGAAAAATTACAAAGTAAGGTTGTGTTTAGTAATTATTTGCAGGAACCTGATTGGTGGTATGCTTTAGAGGCTATGTACTGGGGAGCTTATAGACCGGAGAAGTACCAGAAGATGATGGAGTTCTGGGGAGGAGCGATAAGTTTTGAAGATTACATGAATAGTATGATTAAAGTGATTCTGTGTGGGAAAAAGATGTATGATTACTTTAAGTTGCATCCCGAGTATGGCATGGAATTTCCCGAATCGGCACCATGGCCTTACGAGTAGTAGATTTTTAATGGATTAAAAAGCGAGATAGATGAAACAATTGATATTAATAGCAGGTGTGTTGTTTTCGTTGATAGGTTGTTTGGACGATCAGACGAAAATGGGTGAAAATGCCATTTCTTACTTGTCGTTTAAGACGGAGTTGGATACGTTGTATTATGCGGAAAGAAACGTGGAATTCGAAATTGAAGCCCCGGAAACGAAACAGGAAAGTCAGGATAAGGCTTTATCGTATGAATGGCAGATCAATTATGACGTGGTTTCCACGGAGAGAGTTTTGAAACATGCTTATGATAGTTGCGGACTTTTCCCTTGTCGATTGAAGGTGTATAATGAGGACGGGGCTATTTTCAAAGAATTTAAATTACGGGTACCTAATCCTTATGACGAGGGACTTTTACTGTTAAGTAAGTATGACGGGCGTTCCATGATTTCTTTCCGCAATGATAATTGGCCGGAAAGAGGGTTTGAAAAGGATGTGTACGCGTCGAATAATCCGGGAATACCTTTGGGTACCGAGCCGGTTGCCGTTGCTTGCTCTCCAACGGAATATTATACTCCCTATATTTACGTCGTGACCGAAAATCCTTTTCGCTTTTTGAAATTGGATTATTATACGATGGAGGTGTTGGATGAGGTATCTTACCCGGAGGAGCGGGTGGACCGGATGTTAGAAAAGGATCATTGTTTGTATATTATGACTGATGGAAAGACGTTGGATTATGATTGTCGTAACGCGTATTTCCGAAATAATCTTCAACAGGGATTAACAGGAAAGTACGGGAATTTTCCGGATGCGGAGTTATCCGATAAAGCTGTCGTTTATGGAGGAAAGTGGAATTGGTACTTGCTGGTATTCGATATGAAGAATCAGCTTTTGTTCAGCGCAAGGGATATCGAACCTTATCAGATCAAAGTGGGGGATGAAGTTGTTGAAGCGAGTGAAATATATGATATGCTTCTTGGTGTGAGCGAGGAGGATATACTTATTTTGTTGAAAGATAAGAACGGGGAAAATAAGGTGGTGTACTTGAATATTTCCTTGCAATACGTGGGTTGGTCGAAAGTGTCAGTTTGGGATTTTAAATCGATTTATCCGGCTGCGGCAGAAATAAATAAGCAGAGTGTGTTCGCATCAAGCACGAAGGAGAATATCTTGTATTATTCGGTTGGGAATGAAATTTACCGGTATAATTATTTGTCTGCGGGAAATTTCCCGACGAAATCGGATTATACGGTCGGAGTTTCCGGTAGTTTGATTAAAAAGATTATACTGAATGATGATAAATCCGAGATGTATGTGGCGGTGGATGCTCCGAGTGGGGAATATCAAGGTGCTGTTTATTGTTATGATATTGAAACGAAAGAGTTGAAATGGAAAGAAGAGAACGTTGCCGGAGAGATCGTGGAAATGTTGTATAAACCTAGAAATCGTAACTATAACGAGGACTGATTGTTAATTCTGAATTATTGAAAGGATGTTGACGAATAAATCTATTCGTCCGGTAAACTGTTATATAAATCATAGTATGGAAGAACCAATTTTGAAAGTGGAAAACCTGTCGCACCGTTACAGTGTGCAGTGGGCGATACGGGACATTAATTTTGAAATTACGCGGAATGGTGTTTATGGTTTGCTCGGCTCCAACGGAGCCGGCAAATCCACCACGATGAACATTATCTGCGGGGTGTTGAAACAAACCGAGGGTAACGTGTTTATCAAAGGGGTGAATATGCGGGAGAATCCGGTGGAGGCAAAAAGGCATATCGGGTTCTTGCCGCAGAAACCGCCTTTGCACACGGATCTGACGGTGGAAGAGTACTTGTTGTATAGTGCCCGGTTGCGCCAGATATCCAGAGCGGAAGAGGATAAAGCGGTTACGGAGGCATTGGAACGATGCGGAATCGGTCATTTCAGGAAACGGGTGATTCGGAATTTGTCCGGAGGGTATCAACAACGCGTGGGAATTGCACAGGCGATTATTCATCGTCCGGATTTCGTGGTATTGGATGAACCGACGAACGGTCTGGACCCGAATCAGATTCTTGAAATTCGTCATTTAATTAAAGAAATCGCGGAAGATTGTACCGTGATTTTATCTACGCACATTCTATCGGAAATTCAGGCAACTTGTAGCTATATTCGTATGATCGGGCAGGGGACATTGGTGTTTTCCGGGACAGTCGATGAATTTGATAATTATATCTCACCGAGTACGGTGTTCGTGACTTTGGTGGAAGCTCCGCCAATAGAGGAGTTGCAACAGATTCCGGGAGTGGTGGGAGTGGAAGAGTTGGGTGGACCGAATTATCGGTTGCGATTTAGTGATTTGCCACAGGAGGTCATCGAGAAAGTGGTAAAAACGAGTGTGGTTAAAGATTGGCGTTTGACAGAGATTCGGATGGAAAAGACGTCTTTGGATGATGTGTTTGCCGAATTGTCAAAAAAGAAGAATTAAAAATAGAATGTTATGAGAAATATATATGATATAGCGCGCGCTGAGTTGCAATCTTTATTCTATTCTCCCATCGCGTGGTTGATATTGATTATTTTCACTTTTCAGAGTGCCGGACTGTTTGGCGGGCATCTGGCAGGCGCGATTATGCCTAAAGAGTTGGGGTATTCGATTTCCGATCTTACGTTTAAGCTTTTCGTGGACCAATGGAGTGGTGGGATTTTCCCCGTGATACAGGGATACCTGTACCTGTATATTCCATTGTTGACCATGGGGCTGATGAGCAGGGAATTAAGCAGTGGTTCGATCAAGCTGTTATATTCTTCTCCCGTGACGAATTGGCAGATTATTTTAGGGAAATATCTGTCCATGATGATTTACGGGTTGGTGATGATGTTTGTTTTGGTAGTCTTTATTCTGATTGCTTATTTTTCAATCAAGGACTTTGATCTGCCTATGGTGCTCTCGGGGTTGCTCGGGTTGTATTTCTTGCTTTGCGTGTACGCGGCGGTAGGGCTTTTCATGTCTAGTTTAACTTCCTATCAAGTGGTGGCTGCCGTGTTGACGCTGACCGTGTTGGGATTGTTGAATTACGTGGGGAGAATGTGGCAGGATGTAGAGTTCGTGAGAGAGATTACCTACTGGCTTTCCATTTCGGGACGTGCGGATGAATTTATCCGGGGGTTGATTTGTAGTGAAGATTTTCTCTATTTTATTATTGTGACGATGATGTTTTTGACTTTGGCCACGATTCGTTTGCAAGCAGCCCGGCAGAAGCAGCGGTGGACAAAAACGGTAGGCAAATACGCTGGAGTTGTTTTAGTGGTGGTCGTGTTGGGGTATTTTACTTCCCGCCCCTCTTTGATGACTTATTATGATGCTTCCTCTACCAAAAGGAATACGTTGACGGAGCATAGTCAGGAAGTGATATCCAAGCTGGATGGGGGATTGACGATAACCACGTACGTGAATTTGTTGGATGGTAATAATCTTTATTACGGGGTTCCCGGGGCTGTCAAGTATGATCAACAGAATTTCCGTCATTATATTCGGTTTAAACCGGAAATCAAAATGAAGTATGTTTATTACTATGACACTCTTTTAGGGGTAGACCCGAGTCGGTACGCGGAAAGGAAAACATTGAAGGAGAGGGCGCATGAAACGATGAAGATTTACAATATAGATTCCACGAAAGTGTTAACCCCGAAAGAGATTAGGGCTAAGATTGATTTGGTAAAAGAAGATAATTGGTTCGTGCGGGAGTTGGAACGGGAGAGTGGAGAGAAGACTTTCTTGCGGGTATTCCGGGGGATGGACAGGATGCCGAAAGAAGCGGAGATCACGGCTGCCATGAAACGAATCGCGATGAAACTGCCGACGGTCGGGGTGTTGACAGGACACGGAGAGCGGAATATACATCAGGCGGGAGATCGGAATTATACTTCTTTCGGGGAGGATAAACATTTCCGTTATGCCTTGATGAACCAAGGATTCGAGATGCAGGAGATTTCTTTGGAAAAAGAGATTCCGGAGGAAATTAATATTTTGATCGTGGCGGAGATGCGCAGTTCCTTTACCCCGGTAGAACGGGAGAATTGGGAAAAATATATCGCTCGCGGGGGGAATCTGATGATATTGAGTGAACCCGGACGAGGAAGTATCATGGGCGAGGTGTTGGCTGATTTTGGGGTGCGGTTGATACCGGGAACTTTGGTAAGACAGACGAAAGATTTTAGTCCGGATTTGATTGAAGCCCGTCCGACTCAAGCGGCTGCCGGGTTGGTTTATTATTTTGATGCCATGCGTGCGCAAGGTTACTCCGTGACGATGCCTTCGGTTTCAGCTTTGGCATATGATGGGAACATGGGATATAACGTGACACCGTTGTTTGAAACGGATTCTTTGGTATGGAACGAATTGCAGACGACGGATTTTATAGATGATTCCGTGACTTTCGATCCCGGAACCGGAGAGGCTCAACAGAAGTATGTAACTTCTGTCGCTTTAACCCGTCAGATATGGGGGCATGAGCAACGTATTATGATTTTCGGTGATGCCGATTGTATTAGTAACGCGGAGCTAAGCATGGGACGTCAGGGGATACGGTCCGCGAACTATACGGTAATCATGGGAGGATTCTATTGGTTGTCCGACGGGGAAGTCCCGATTGACGTGCGCCGGGAGTCCCCGCGTGATAATGATTATAAGGTGAGCGGGGCTGTTGTCCGTTTCTGGGATATTTTCTTATCTTGGATTCTACCGGGTCTGATGCTTGTTACGGCTCTCTTTATTTGGTTGCGTCGAAGAGGAAGGTAGAAATGATGTAGTGTGCTATGATGGGTGACCGGGACAGTTTTTCTTGTCCCGGTCATTTCATTGATAAAAGTATTTTAATTATTTTCTCGTTTTAGGGAGAGGGGGGATAATGGTTTAAAAAATAAAACTCTCAAAAAAAACAATAAATGATATAAAATGCTTTTTTATCATTATCTTCGCCTTCAAATTAATGCTATGTAGTGAGGTATTAAAAGTGTTGTGATACAAGAGTAGTAATTCAAAAAAAGAATTTATGCGTAACGTATTATTGAAGGTGTTAGGTGTAGTCATTTGCCTGTTATGTATGTCGTGGGAAGTTGTGGCAGAGGGGATTGTCAAGGGAAAAATTGTTGATATGGAAACACGGCAGGCGCTTGTCGGTGCCACGGTTTACGTGGAGGGTGTTTCTGCCGGAACGGTGACGGACACGACCGGGTATTTTGAATTGAAGTTAAAAAAGACAGGGGAAGTCGTGTTGCGGTTCCGTAATGTGGGTTACACGGAATTGAAAAAGAAGGTCGTTGTCGGGGATAAAACAATCCATTTAGGTATTATCGAGATGGAGCCGGAAGTGATCGGCTTGTCCGACGTGGTGGTGACGGGCTCGTTGGCGATAGACCGGAAGACCCCGGTTGCCTTGTCCGTGATCACGGCTTCGGATATCGAGAACAAGTTGTCGACACAGGAGTTTCCGGAGATATTGAAAGCCACGCCGAGCGTGTATGCCACGAAGGAAGGTGGTGCTTTTGGTGACGGGCGTATTAATCTCCGGGGATTCGAGACGGAGAATATTGCCGTCATGGTGAATGGCGTACCGGTGAATGAAATGGAGTGGGGCGGGATTTATTGGTCCAACTGGTCAGGTTTGGCTGATGTAACCCGTATGATTCAAGTGCAACGGGGATTGGGAGCTTCCAAGGTATCCGTGCCGTCTGTAGGGGGATCTATTAATATCGTCACTAATTCAACCAACGCGAAGAGCGGGGCGTCTGTCGCGTATAGCGTGGGGAATGACGGGTACAATAAAGTAGCGTTCAGTGCTTCTACCGGGTTGAGCGAGAAGGGCTGGGCGATGTCTATACTGGGCTCAAGGACTTGGGGCGACGGTTATATACAAGGAACCGATTTCGTGGCTTATTCTTATTTCATTAATATTTCCAAGCGATTGGGGGATAATCACGAGTTGTCATTGACCGCACTGGGTGCTCCCCAATGGCATAACCAGCGGAATAGGAATGATAAGATGAGTGTCGAGGCTTGGAAAGAATTGAATGATACGAAATATAACCCGAGTTACGGTTTCTCAACTTGGATGGAAAAGAAGGTACGGAAGGTATCCGCTTATAACAAGTATCACAAACCGCAGATTTCTTTGAATCACCTTTGGCAGATAAACGAGAAGTCAAGCCTTTCGAACGTGTTTTACGTGTCTTTGGGTAGAGGCGGCGGATATGGAGGGCGGGGTAATAAGGCTCATAAGAATGACTGGTATGGTACTTATGGCGGGAAGCCTACCACGAAGTTCCGGAACGCGGACGGCACGTTTAATTACACGGGTATCTATGAACTGAATGCGGCAAGTGTAACCGGTTCGGAGATGATTATGGCAATGAGTAAGAACGAGCATAATTGGTACGGTCTGATTTCTACCTATACGACAAAGTTAGGGCAGTATTTTGACGTGTATGGCGGTATAGATTTGCGCTATTACAAGGGGAAACACTATAACGAGATAGTGGATTTGTACGGCGGGAAATATTTTATTGACGATAGCCGTATGAATGTAAAATATAAGGCTGATGATTATTTATGGCAAAACGAGGAGTTGAAGAAGGGGGATATCGTTTACCGGAATTATGACGGGTATATGATGCAGGAAGGATTTTTCGCGCAAGGGGAATATAACCGGGACGCGTTGAGCGTGTTTGTCGCGGGTTCTCTTTCAAATATTACCTATTGGCGGAAAGACCATTTTTATTACTCGAAAGCCGATGCTAAGTCGGATAAGGAGAACTTCTTGGGATATACTATAAAAGGAGGGGCAAATTATAATCTGACGGAGAATCACAACGTGTTTGCGAATATCGGGTATTTCTCCCGGGCTCCTTATATGCAAGGAGGTGTGTTCTTGCAACAGGACGTGAGCAACGAAACTAATCCGGACGCGGTGAACGAGAAAGTGTTTACTTTTGAATTGGGGTATGGGTTCCGTTCCGTTTGGTTGGATGCTAACGTGAATTTGTACCGTACCTCGTGGATGGATAAGACGTTGGCTAATTTCTTTGAAAAGAATGGAGAACGTGTACGGGTGAATCTGACGGGATTGGATGCGTTGCATCAAGGGATTGAGTTGGATTTCGAGTTGCGTCCGCTGAAAGATTTGAAGATTACCGGAATGTTTTCTATCGGGGATTGGTATTGGAACGGTGACGGTAAAGGATATGCTTATAATTCGTCCGGACAGCCAGTGGATAAGAATGGTCAGCCGGTGAGTGAAATCGGGGGAAAGGATCATGCTCAAAATATAGTTAAATTGGATGATGTTCGGGTGGGAAATTCAGCACAGACTACTTTTGCCTTGGGGGGACAATACCAGTTCTTGAAGGGATTGCATGTCGGAGTGAATTATTCTCATTTTGCTAGAAATTACGCGAAGTTTACACCTTCTTTAGCGTATGACCTGGGAGCGGAGAAGGCATTCGAGTCACCTTGGAGAATGCCGTCTTACGGGGTATTGGATGCCAATATCAGTTATCGTTTTCCCGTGGGAAAACTGTTCGGGGTGATGATTTCCGGTAACCTGAATAATGTCTTGGACAAAGAGTATATTGCCGATGCCGAGGATGGTAAAGATCATGATGAGGCATCCGCGAAGGTGTTCTACGGTTTCGGACGTACGTTCTCGTTAAGATTGAAAATTACATTTTAGTTCCAAAGTCCGTAAGGTCTTTAAAGTCCATAAAGTCATAAAATGTTGAATTATTTTATAATTTTGTGGGCTTTAAAGACCTTATGAACTTTATGGACTTTATAAACTTTTGACTATTATGGCTTTCATGAGTATATTGCAGCGTTTTAGGGTGTATTTGCGTCAGATTCTTGATCCGTCGGATGAGCAGGAGCGGGAGGAAGATACCGTCGAGTCGATACGAAAAGGGATCGTGTTCCGGGGAACGAATCTGTGGGTATTGATTTTCGCGACGTTTATAGCTTCGTTGGGATTGAACACTAATTCCACGGCCGTGATTATCGGAGCCATGTTGATTTCTCCACTGATGGGACCGATTATGGGAATCGGGTTGGGAGTCGGTATCAATGATTTCGAGTTGATTAAAAAGGCGTTCCGTAATCTGATGATAGCGACGATTTTCAGCGTGTTGACCTCTACTTTGTATTTTTTGTTGTCGCCGTTGAACGAGGCTCGTTCGGAGTTATTGGCACGGACGACTCCCACGATATACGACGTGTTGATTGCCTTTTTCGGCGGTATGGCGGGCATTGTGGCTTCTGCCACGAAGTTGAAAGGGAACGTGATCCCGGGAGTGGCTATTGCCACGGCATTGATGCCGCCCTTGTGTACGGCGGGGTTCGGGTTGGCGAGTGGTAACCTGACCTATTTCTTCGGGGCTTTCTATTTGTTCACGATTAACTCGGTATTTATCGCGGTTGCCACGACCTTGGGCGTTCGTTTGATGCATTTCTCGAAAAAGAAGTTCATGGATAAGGAGCGGGAGAAGAAAGTACACCGTATCGTGTATTCGATTATCTTCCTTACGATGGTGCCGAGTTTGTATATTACTTACAACATGGTGAAGACGAATATCTTCGAGACGAATGCCAGTCGTTTTATAAAGAATGAATTTAATTTCCCGAATACTTTGGTTGTCGATAAGATAGTCAAAGCAGAGCAACCGGAACGGCGGATTGAAGTTTCGTTAATCGGGAAAGAGATTTCGGAAGACGTGATTGTTTCGCTGAAAGAAAAGATGTTGCAATACGGGTTGGGTGATATTCCCCTAATCATTCAACAGGGATTCGGGAAAGAGGATGCCGGGTTGCAGAATGACGTGAGCAATATGTTGTTGCAGGATTATTATATGCAGAATAAACAGCGGATTGCTTCGCAGGAACAGGAGATTGTACAATTGCGTTCCCGCTTGGAGTCTTATCTGTTATACGACACGATCGGGCGGCTGATTAGCCCGGAAATAAAAATCCTTTATCCTTCGGTAAAGAATATTGCCATTTCCAAAGTGATTCGCAGCAGTGTCGATTCTTCTTATACCGACACGTTGACCATTGCAATTGTCGCCTTGGAAAAGCCTTTGGCTGTGCCGGAGGAAGAACAGTTGACGGCTTGGCTATCCGCGCGGGTTGGCGTGAAAACGCTGAAATTGATTAAAGAGTAATCGCTCCCCGGATAACGTATCGTACGGCTAAAAAGCTGGGTATAGTACAAAACATGATCCAGAGGAAAAAGTTCTGGTATCCCGCGAGTTCCTGAATGTAGCCGGAAATCATGCCCGGAAGCATCATGCCGAGAGCCATGAAGCCGGTGCAGATGGCGTAGTGGGCGGTTTGTTGCTGTCCCTTGCTGAAGAGCATCATGAAGTAGGTGAGGGCGGTGAAGCCGAAACCGTAGCCGAACTGTTCGACAGCGACACAGGTAGAAATGAGCCACATGGCGGATGGATGGGCAAATGCCAGATAGACGTAGACGAGGTTGGGAAGGTTCATGGCGGCGGTCATCCACCAAATCCAGTGCTTTAAGCCGTTTTTTGCCATAACGATACCGCCGAGGATGCCGCCGACAGTTAAGGCGATTAACCCGACCACGCCGTAGATGGTGCCGACTTGAATGGTGTCCAGTCCCAGTCCGCCCACTTCCGGGTGATCCAGCAGGAAAGGAGAGGCTATTTTCACGAGTTGGGATTCTGCAAAACGGAATAACAGGATAAATGCCAATGCCGCCAGTATGCCTTTTTTTTGAAAGAATGTGACAAAGGTTTCAAGGAAGGCTTTGAGCGGACTGCCGTTTTTCACGGGGACGTCGTTCTCCGGTTTTGGAAGTATAAACTGATGATACAAGAAGAGTAGGACAAAGAGGGCTGCCAATAGATAGAAAGTGATTGACCAAGCCCGCGGGACGGCAATCTCTTCGGGAAGAGTGGCGGAATATGTTTTTTCAAGCCAGCCGGCAAGCATAACGATGAGTCCCTGTCCGGTGAGCATGGCAAGGCGGTACGCCGTGTTGCGGATGCCCACGAAGAAGGCTTGCTTTTTGGTATCCAGACCGAGCATGTAAAAGCCGTCGGCAGCGATGTCGTGAGTGGCGGAACTGAAAGCGAGCAACCACATGAAAGCTAAAGAGTAACGAAAAGCATGGGGACCGGGTAAGGTAAGTGCCACCCCGGCAAGACCGCCCCCGATAAGGAGTTGCATGGATATTACCCACCAGCGTTTTGTCTTTACAATGTCTACCAAAGGGCTCCACAGGGGTTTGATCACCCAAGGGAGATAGAGCCAACTTGTGTAGAGGGCAATGTCCGTGTTATTTACCCCCAGTCGTTTGAACATGATGACCGCGAGAGTCATGACGACGACATAGGGAAGACCTTGTGCGAAATATAGGGAGGGTATCCAAGACCAACCGGAAGTATTGATTTTTGATTTCATGATTTACGATTTAAGATTTTAAACTCTCTTCCGGCTTCGCCGTATTGAGCTCTCGCTCGAACTGGCTCTCGCTCGGTAACGTGAAAACAAGTTTCCCCGCTACTCTCGCTTACTCGCCAGTTTCCCTCTATAAACAGAGGGAGAGCTGAATTACTCACCGTTTTTGGGATGAGTCCCCAGCTCCTCCTCTGTTTATAGAGGAGGTGGCAGCGAAGCTGACGGAGGAGTTTTCATTTTCAATTTTCAATTCTCCATTTTCAATTGTTTCGATTTTAGTTCCGGGGAAATAATGTGTCAGTATCTCTTTGTAATTGTATCCTTTGGCACTCATGACAGCAGCACCGATCTGACAAAGACCGACGCCGTGTCCCCAGCCGGCACCTTTGAGGGTGAAACGGACGGGAGTTCCGGAAGAGTTTTTTTCAGTTTCGATGATAAAGGCAGAGCTGTATAAATGTGACGGCGAGAGGGCTTTTCGAATGATAAGTTCCTTGCCGATAACCATGCTTTTTTTCGAACCGGAGATGCGGAGGCGGATGATACGTCCCGATACGCCTCGTTGCAAGGGTTCGAGAGTGTGTATGATGCCGAAATCAATACCGAGTTTGGTCTTCACGAGGGCGGATAATTCCTCGGTTGTATAAGAAATCTGCCAGCGGAAGAAATCCTGTGTTTCTTGGTCGTAGTCGTTTAATACGTTGGAGAGTATTTGTTTGTCCCGCGTGTTGCAGAAGACATCCGGGGCAGAGGTAATCCATGCTTTGGCATGTTCCTCCCGTGAAAGATCCGGTACAGGGGTGAGGGAGGCACTGTCAATGACCTTCGTGAGGTACGGGTGATTGACGGGTTCCCACGTGTTGTCAAAACGCTCGGATACTCCCCCGCAACATTTGGAAAAACGGGCGTCACAAATCTCTTCTCCATAAAGAAGTACTTCCCCCCGGGTAGCCTCTATCGCTTGTTGCACGGCAGGGGTATATGCTTTGCTGATTCCTTGGTAACGTTGGCAATGATCGTCGGCACACACGTCGAAATGGTCATGGTCTTCCCGGTCGAACCAGCGGATATATTGGTTTTCATCTCGAAGACAAGATTGGTAATCCTCGGAGAGTCGTTCCTTTTTTACTTTTTGGGCGATCAACCAACTGCGAGAGATAACGGCATGGGCTTTTAATAATTCAAGCGAAGAGGTGGCACTCATCTCGGAAGAAATGACACTCAGTAAATAATCTTCGAGCGGGAGAATATTGACGGCAGTCAGGTATTGTTGTTCGTCTAATATTTGTAATGCTCCTTTGAACTTCTGGTTTTCCGTGCGTTCCCAATGAAAATGGATACCGATAACGACATCGAGTAAATCGAAATCAGCTTGCTCGTGATCATCGGGCGTGAGCGTGAAGCCGGAAGATATGGTTTGCTGTCCCGCGGAAGTTTGTAAGATTAATACCTCCTCGTTTTTTATAACGGAACATTCCCCCGTGTAAGTTTGCTCCTCGTTCCGGTAGATACCGTTTAGACGGAACTTGATGCAGGGGGCGAAGAGGATACCGACAGATAAATTCATGAATTTACGATTTTAGATTTATGATTTTAGATTTATGACACACGTGCTTGCGCTTTTAAGACATTCGTAAATCGTGAATCATAAATCGTAAATTATTAAATTGTTCATCAGTTAAGGTCAGTTGGCCGAATAAGTCCCGCAGGAGGGGAACGTCGAGGCGGTTGAAGTCAGCTTCGCGGGGGGAGATGATTAATCCGGCGAAGTCCACGCAACCGGGGCTGAACAATATGTTATCCGCTCCCTCGGCAAAGAATTGCCATGGACGATGTTGACGGCGGGGGAATATGACGATTTGCCATTCCTCGTTCTCGTGCCAAGCGAAAAGATTAATCATGGGTTCCGGATCATTGGGAGTGACCTTGCCGATCATGTTTAAAATCTCATGGAAATTTCGTTCAAGAAGCTCCTTGTCGGCGGAACGGATGATGATGTTTTTGCGGATATAGTTTTCAATGCTTTCTACGATTAAGGTTTTGTCGGGAGTGGTAAATAAGATTTCTTTGCTACAATGGGTTATATCCGTTTCCAAGGGCATTTCATAACGAGGCGCCAGTTGGAAGTGAAAATGGTCGGGAGCGGAGGCTCCGCTTCGGGGACCATTGTAAAAGATGGTATATTCCGGATAGGTGCGGGCGATGTCCAACATATCTCCGAAATGCCCGGCAATGAGTTGCGGGATATGCTGTTTTGCCGGAACCGTGTAATGCCGGGAGAATATGGGATAAGGGTTCACCCGTATATCAAATGTCGGATTATAATCAAAACTCTGTTGTTCCGGTGGCATATTCTCTTTGCACAAGAAACAAGCTCTCGCTTTAAGAGAGGCCTCGTCTATTTTTGCCGCGGCAGACAGTATCCTGTCCGGGTTGTGTTGTACGCGTATTTGGAAATCTCCAAAGTCTACCGAGCGATAAAGCACCTGTTTTAAACGGTCGTAATTGTTGCTCGCTGTTGCCCAAACGGCTAATTGGTCTTCTAAGAATGGATCAAAAAACATGCTGATTTTAGATTTATGATTTTAGATTTTAGATTTTAGATTCCAGCCGCACAAATTCAACTCTTGTTTTGTTCATTTTCAATTTTCAATTCTCCATTTTCAATTGTTTGTCTCGCGAATAATTCTATCGTTCTAATCTTGTCTTTATAGAAATTGTGTTGATTTACCCGTTGAATGTCAAGGTCTGCATCGGAATTACCTTCCCAGCGGCGGCACAGGTATAGCGGTTCGTATATACGCCCGATCCGGTACTCCCGTGAAATGGCCAGAGCGGTAGCGTAATCTTCCCCGTAGCTGACATTCGGGATTTTTATTTCCCGGAGTAAAGGGGTATAGAAGGCTCGCGGAGCTCCTAATCCATTTACGCGCAGGGCGTTGTTGCGTCCGTTGTCGGGAGTCCATTCCTTGTGGTCGATGATTCCCGGGGGAATTTCTTCCAGATTAAAATTGACCATACGGTAACTGCCGATGACCATAGCGCATTGTTGCTTGCGGAAAGTGTCGACAATGGTTTGTAATACCTTCTCGTTGATATAGAGGTCGTCACTATCCAGTTGCACGGCAAAACGTCCGCAAGCCGGATGCATGACGGCGTGCGTCCAGCACCCGCCGATACCCAAATCCGTGCGTTCCGGGATGAGGTGAATCACTCGCCGTTCTTTTGAGGCGATGTCGGATATGATTCGGGTGGTGTTGTCCGTGGAATGGTTGTCAATGACAAGGATATTATATTTGAAACCGGTTTGTTGCGTGAGGACGGAGTGAATGGCGTCGGCAATGGTTTTCTCCCGGTTGCGCACGGGAATAATGACCGATGCTTCCGTCTCGAATGATTCGCGGGTCAGGTCAATGGCTTTGAATCGCGGGGAAAGATAGGCTCCTACCATTTTCAGGTGAGCCGTGCATGCCTGTTCCATTTCTATCTGTACTTCCCGGTTCCGGGGATTCACGTAATCAAATTGCTTCTCCCCGGAACGCCGGGTGTCCTGTTCTATCTCCGTGTACAGAAATTCGGGAATCCTGAAGATTTGCCCTTCCCGGGAGAGGCGCAGGCGCAGGTCGTAAAGTGCCGCGTACCGGTAATTCGTGTCCATTTCTCCAACGACTTTTTTGAACGTTTCTGTTTTTACAAGAAGCACGGAACCGAAATCGAAATCGTCACGGAGGCTCCCCGCCTGATATTCTATGGTCGGGTGGGGAGCGGGGTGTCCCTCGCGTTCCGCGTAATAATCTGAATAGAGCATGACGGCTCCGGTCGCCCGGGCGATTTGAACAAAACGTTCCTCGGCGTATGCCCCAAGCCGGGGAGAGGGAGATTTCGTGTAAAGAAAGAAATAGGGAGTATACACGGAATCAGCTATTTGCTTTAATGTTTCGGTGTTTTCAAAATATTTGCTGCTGACGCAAGAAATCTTTGACATAAAGAATACTATTTAGGTTGAACTCAAAGATATATTCTTTTTGCAGGAAATGAAATATTTTGTTCGATTTTGTATGAAAATTAATATCTTTGCGTCGTTACTAAAAAGAAGATGTTGGAATTCCTCTGGAAAAAATATCAATATTTGAAGCATGGATGCTTGTTCTTTTTGTTGTTGTGCATAAGCTGGACGACGACAGGCAAGAATCTTGGCCCGGATTCATTGATATTGATAATCAGTTCTTATAACCCCGAAACCTCGCAGACATCCCGGAATATATCCGAATTTTTGGATGAATACAATGCTTCGAGCGGTAAATCTTCGGTGGCAATAGAGAACATGAACTGTAAGAGTTTTTCCGAGGCTTGCTCTTGGAAATCCCGGATGAAAGATATTTTGGCGAAATACACCGGCAAGAGTTTGCCCAAGGCGATTATCTTGCTGGGGCAGGAAGCATGGACATCCTATCTTTCACAGGATTCACTGACCTCTTTTCATATTCCGATTATAGGGGGAATGGTGAGCCGGAACGCCGTGTTGCTGCCGGAGGATGGGACGGATCTCGAGAATTGGGAATCGGAGAGTGTGGATGTTGTCAATGATAGTTTAAAGAATTTCCGTATTTTAGGATTCGCTTACGAGTACGATGTCGAAAAAAATATTGAGTTGATTCTGGATTTCTATCCCGACACGAAGCATATTGCCTTTATTTCCGATAATAGTTATGGCGGTGTTTCTTTGCAGGCTCTTGTAAAAGAGGAAATGCGGGAAAAGTATCCCGATTTGGATCTAATTTTATTGGACGGTCGGAAACATACCGTTTATTCGATTACCGAAAGAATCTCAACATTACCCGAGCATACCGCGATTTTATTGGGAACTTGGCGGGTGGACAAGAATGACGGGTATTTCATGCGGAATGCCACGTATTCGATGATGATGACGAATCCGGGTTTGTCGGCTTTTACCGTTACTTCTATCGGTATGGGGTATTGGGCTACCGGGGGATGCGTACCGGAATACAGGACTGTCGGTAAGGATATTGCCCGTTTGGTCATAGGGTTGGAAAACCAGTCCGATTCGGTATTGTCCGAACAGGGGTTACAGATTATTCCCAATCAATATTGTTTCGATTACGAGAAATTGAGGAAGGGTAACTTTTTGAATAAAGAGGTGGCAAAGGGTGCCCTCTTCTACAACAAGAAGTTATCTTATTTCGAGGAATACAAGTATCAAATCATAGGGGTTGTGCTGGCATTTATCCTGTTATTGCTGGGATTCGTGTTGGCGATGTATTTTTACCTTCGCACGAAGCGGTTTAAGGATGCTTTGGTTGAAGCGCAGAAGGATAATACCCTTATTCTGAATAACGTGAACACGGGAATTAAATTTATTAATCCCGATTTTACGATCAAGTGGCATAATGGGGTTGATTTTACGGCTCTTATGGAATGTGTATCCAATTCGAAAGGGGAGGTTTGCTATAAAGCGTTACGGAATTTGGATCAGCCTTGCCCGTACTGTCCGGCTGTTACGGCGATGAGAACGGGTAAGGTGGCGGACACGATTGTGAAACAGGGAAATTATTACATTTATATTCTGGCGAATCCGGTATTTGACGAGGAGAAGAATTTACTGGGAGTGGTGATGCGTCTGGAAGATATGACCAAGCAGAAACAGATAGAAATCGAATTACGTCAGGCGAAAGAGAGGGCGGAGGAATCGGATCGGTTGAAATCAGCGTTCTTGGCTAACATGAGCCACGAGATTCGTACCCCGTTGAATGCTATCGTCGATTTCTCCGGTGTGCTGGTGGCGGATGACTATGATGTCGCTACCCGTCGTGAATTTGTAGAAATTATACAGAAAAATTCGGATCTCTTGCTTCGGTTGATTAATGATATTCTGGATATATCCCGGTTGGAAACAGGGCGTTTGAAATTCTCGTTCGAGGAAACAGAACTTGTTTCGTTGTGCCAGAGCGTGTTGGCAACGACGAGTTATGGTAAGAAAGATGGTGTCGAATACGTGTTCAAGGCTCCGTGTGAACAATATATGTTGCGGACAGACGTTCAGCGTTTGCAGCAGATATTGATAAACTTATTATCCAACGCCAATAAATTCACGCCGCGAGGAAGTATCACTTTAGCTTTCGAGGTCGACGAGAAAGAAGATTGTATTTATTTCAGCGTGACGGATACCGGTTGCGGTATCCCGGAAGAGAAGCAAAAGAAGGTATTCGAGCGTTTTGAGAAATTGGATGAATACGTGCAGGGTACAGGGCTTGGATTGGCAATTTGTAAATTGACAATCACCATGATGGGCGGTGATATCTGGATTGACAAGAATTACACGGAGGGAGCCCGTTTTGTCGTGCGGCATCCCTTGAATGTGAAATTGGTTTCGGAAGAATAAGTCTTTAACTATCTCTGAATAGGGGTGAAACTCTACTGTCATGCGGCTTTCTTATGACTATTGGGTGACTATTGGGCGGCATCGCCTACATATCGCCTACTGTTCGCCTACTGTTCGCCCACGTTTTAGCAAAGAATATGCTTTTTTAACACCCGCTTATGATTTGCCCCGTTTATGATTTGTCCGGCAGGTTGGAAGATCGTTTTATCTTTCGCTCAAGGTATACCCTAGTATAACGGTTGGTATACAACAAGTGAGGAGTGGAGGGTGAGTGGGCTAAATAGTGAAAAAGTGTTTTGTTTTTGTAGAAATGTTTGTATATTTGTAATGCGTAACATACTCAACGGCGGGGAAACCTGCCACAATGTGACAGGCATTTTTTGTGCCTGTTATCTCCATACGGCGGTTCCGTACCCCCGTGATGGAGTGTTAATGCATCCACAGCCGTTGAGGTGTTACGCAACGGGACAGGCGGAACCGTCTTTTTTTCTGCCAATAAAAAAAGAAAGCTAATGGGGAAAGCAAATGATCGGCGTACCCGTGTGAAAGGTCTTTCGGGATACAAGACAAATGTTCGGAAACTTGCGATTAAGGAAATTATTGCTAACTTTGTTTCAAAGGTCTGAGATAAAGGGTTATTTTCGAACATGTAATATACAGGGGTCTTATGCAATCGCGGAAGTCGGATATGGAGCTTATTCATGCGATTCGTGAAGGTAGCGCGGCTGCTTTTCATGAGTTGTATTTCCGTTATTCCAAAATGGTGTATCGTCATATTCTTGTTCGGGTAAATTCTTCTTTTGACGCGGATGATATTTTTCAAGAGTTTTTCGTCAAGTTTTGGGAGAAAAGGAGTTCTCTGGAAGTAACTTCTTCCGTGCAGGGGTATTTGATGGTTTCGTTGAAGAATCATATTCTAAACACGATAAAATTGGAACAAATCCGGGATAAACATCACGAGTTGGCGCAGGGTGAGAAGGAGGAAGCGGATGATTACACGTGGGTGAAAATTGTGGCGGAAGATTTGAATGACAAGTTAAAAGAGGTCGTCGAGGGATTGCCGCCCCGGTTGAAGTGTGTGTATATACTTAGTCGGGAACAAAATTTGTCAGTGAAAGAGATCGCTGGTAAACTTTCCGTGTCGGAGCAAACCGTTAAAAATCAATTGACTGAGGTGCTTCGGCGATTGCGAAATGAAATGATGCAGAATAATTTTTTATTTTAGAATAGTACTACCTGTCGCTCCGATTTGTCATATAATAAAGGACAAGAATTTATGAGCGTAAACGAAATATATGATTTATTGAAAAAATACCGGGAGAATGAATGTACCCCGGAGGAGAAAGAACGTATTATTCGGTGGTATCAGCAGTTTGAGCAGGAAGCCGAGCTATTGCCTGAAATTCCGCAGAGAAAGTTGGATCAATTGTGGAGTTCTATTGAAAACCGGGTAAACGGAAGGAAAGGACGACGCATCGGGTGGATATACCGCTGTGCCGTTGCCGCGGTTATTTTATGCTTGGTCGCGGGGGGCATTGCTTACTACAATCAAGGAGCGAAGAAAAATGGAATGGAATTGGTTCAACAGGAGATACTTCCGGCAAAGGGAGTTGTCGTTTTGCAATTGAGTGACGGGCGTCAAGTCCCGTTGACGGAGGCGGTGACGATTAGAGATCGGGAGGGGATGATTATCAAGAATGATTCGACGAAAGTGCTGGATTATACTTTGGCGGGGGACGGTGCGGTACAGCCGGTGTATAATACAATCACGGTTCCGGCGGGGGGAGAGTATCGGGTACTTTTGTCGGACGGTTCGAGTGTTCGGTTAAATTCGTGTTCGTCGTTGACATACCCGGTACCGTTTCACGGTGATGCGCGGGAAGTGAAATTAAAGGGAGAGGCTTTTTTTGATGTCGTGAAAGGTGTGAAGCCGTTTATTGTCAAGACCTCGAGTATGGATGTGCGTGTGTTGGGAACTTCGTTCAACGTGTCGGACTACGAGGATGACTATCAAGCCCAAACGACTTTGCTGGAAGGGCGTGTAGCTGTAAAAGAATATGAAATTACGCCGGGTATGATGCTTGCCTATTCCAAGCGGGACGGGCAGGTACGGACGGAGGAAGTGGATACCGATCTTTACGTGTCATGGATGAAAGGGAAATTCCGGTTTGAGGATATGCGTCTGGAAGATATTATGACCAAATTGAATCGTTGGTATGACTGTGAAGTTGAATACGCGGACGCCTCTTTGCGCGGATTACGTTTTAGCGGTGCCGCGGAGAAAGACCGACCGGCGAGTTATTTATTAGGGATGATCGAAACCGTCACGGACGTGAAGTTCAAGGTTTCGGGCAAGAAGATTTTAGTTATGAATAAATGAAAAACAGGGAGTTCTCACCCTCCCCGTTTAAATAATCAATAAACAGCATTCGCGAAGCGTGTCGACCAAACTCTTTTCGTGAATGAGTTATAAACTATAATAACAAAGGTATGAAAAAAAAATGGATGTGTAAAATTTTGAGGTACATGCGGAATCTATTTTTATTATTATTGATTTCAGCCTCTAGTGTATGGGCTAGGGTAGGATACTCGCAGGGAAAACAGGAAACTTTTAACGTGAAGAGCGGTACGATAGAATCGATCTTCAAGCAGATCAAGAAACAGAGTCAGTACGAGTTTTTCTACAACACGTCGATTCTGGACGTGAAGAAAGACGTTGCTTTGACATCGACGAGCGGCACGTTGGAAGAGATTTTGGAACAGGTGTTGGGTGATAAGTACGTCTACACGGTCAGGGATAATTATATCCTGATCTCGGAGAGAAAGACGGTATTACCGGACGAAGTAAAGAAAATCACGATAAAGGGTGTCGTGAAGGATAAAAAGGGTGAGACGCTACCGGGCGTGTCCGTTCTGTTGAAGGGTACGGCTATCGGGGTGGCAACAGATGTAAAGGGTGAGTTTACGTTGACCATTCCCGAGCAGGATACGATCGTCTTGCGGTTTTCTTTCATCGGGATGAAGATGAAAGACGTGGTTTACAAGAAGCAGGACAAACCGCTCACGGTGGTGTTGGAGGAGAGTTCGACGGAGATGGACGAGGTGGTCGTTACCGGTTATCAGGAGATTAAGAAAGAGCGGATGACGGGATCGGTAGAGGTGGTTACCTCGAAAGATATCGCCAATAAAGGGTACACCAGCGTGGAGGACGTGTTGAAGGGACAAATGGCGGGAGTCGCGGTAATGAATCTTTCCGGACGACCGGGAGCCCAAGCCCGTATACGGATTCGGGGTATCAATTCGCTGACCGGCGATACGAATCCTATCTGGATCGTGGACGGGATGCCGCTCACGGGAAATGTTCCCGAGGTGAGCATGGGTGGTACGGAGTTCGAGGAAACGGTGCTGACGAGCGGTATCGGTAATATCCCGCCGGATGATATCGAGAGTATCACCGTGTTGAAGGATGCTGCCGCCACTGCCATTTACGGTTCCCGTGCGGCGAACGGGGTTATCGTGGTGACGACGAAGCGGGGAACTGCCGGGCGGTCGTATATTAATATACAAGCCTCTTACGGTTTGAGCGAAGCCCCGGATAATCGCCTGAAGATGATGAACACGAGGGAGAAAATCGCTTTCGAACGGGGTATATATGAAGATTTCCCGGGATTGAATATCGGGGGACGGGTATATCAGTTGCTAAAGAACGTGGATAACGGTTTGATTTCAAAATCGGATGCCGAGGCGGAAATTGAGAGGTTGAGTAAAATCAGCACGAATTGGTTCGATAAGATTTTCCGGGTGGCGCAGACGCAGAATTACAGTATCTCACTTTCCGGCGGTAACGAAACGACACAGTATTACGGTAGTCTTTCTTACCTGTCACAAGAGGGTGTGATGCCGAACAACAAGTACGAGAGCATGGGTGCTTCGATGAAATTGACTCATGATTTTAATAAATTCCTGAGGGTTCATTTCGATGTGCGAAGTAGTTTGCGTAATGACCGTAGTTCCGCCTCTCCCGTGAACCCGCTGGATTACGCGACTTATGCCAATCCTTACGAGCGCGTGTATGACGAGAACGGGGAGTACGAGTATGACCGTAGTTCTTATTCCACTTTGAGCGCCATAAAGGACGGGTACAAGTATGATTTCAATATCTTGAAGGATATGAACGAGAACACGACGAAATCAAGATATTTGAGCAATCAGGTCAGCTTGAAACTCGAGTTCAAGATTCTGGAAGGATTGATGCTTTCTTCCATGGGGACATTCTCGAGTTCGAACAATCACTCGAAGAAGGAATTGGTTCCTGACTCGTATGCCTCGAAAGCCTCTTCATGGCTTGCGGGATTGTACTCGGAGGGGGAGGTGCCGGACGAGATGAATAACGGTATGATTCGGGAATCGACTTCCCGTTCTCAGCAATGGACGATTCGCAATCAGTTGGAATTTGCACGCGGATTCTCCGGTGAGGATCATTATATCAATGCTTATTTCGGGCAGGAGGTTTCTTCTTCAAAAGGATACGGTTTCACGAGCATGATCCCGGAATGGAGTGATGTCTACGGGGTGGCTACTTATCCTGATTTGACAGGATGGACGTTGAAATCGGCTTTTAAAAATTCGTTATCGAGTCTGGGATCTCATTCCGAAACGCAGGATAGAAGTGTATCCTTGTTTATGACGGGATCTTACAGTTATAAAGACCGCTACGTGTTTCAAGGAAGTGCCCGTTTGGACGGGGTGGATATTATCGGGACGAAGAATCGTTTCTCTCCGCTTTGGAATGTGAGTGGCAAGTGGAACCTGCATAACGAGGCTTTCATGAGTCGATTCGGTTTTATCAATCAGTTGGCTTTCCGGGTTTCTTACGGTTTTGTCGGAAGTATCGACCGCAACGCTTTGCCTTTCTCTGTTTTGCGTAAGGTAGATAATTTCTCGTACAACGGAGAGAAGATTATGGATCGTTACGATCCTTCCAATCCGTCGATCAAGTGGCAACGTCAGGAGAACCGGAATATCGGGTTCGACGCGTCGTTGTTTAATAACAGGATAAATCTGGTCGTGAATTATTATAATAATGATACGCGAAATCTGTTGGACGATAAGAAGATAGCGGCATCCACGGGACGTCTTTCCGTGGCGGCGAACGTGGCATCGGTGAATAATAGGGGATGGGAGATTAGCTTGAGAACCCTGAACGTGCGGACGAATGATTTTAGTTGGGTTACTTCCGTGAACTTTACAAAGAATAAAGATAAGGTTACGGATACCTACTATCAAGAGTTGAGCGAGATTTCCGCCAGCACAAATTCTACTTTTGAATCTTTGTATAGTTTGTATATTCAAGGACAACCCGTGAAGGCGTATTATGGCTATAAATACGCGGGCGTAGACCCGTACACGGGAAATACGTTAGCTTACGTGGATGGGTTTGATGATGACGGTAACCGATTGGGTACATTGAACGCGGAAGGGAAGTACGTGTATAATATGGATAATGATTTGACTACGCAATTAGCTAACGCTTCCCGGGGATATTTGGGACGGAGTGATCCGCCTGTTACCGGAGGTTTTACGACTCAATTCAATTACAAGAGGTTTAGTCTTTTCGCCCAATTCACTTACATGACGGGGCATCTGGCCCGCTCGTTCCAGTATTACTCCGGCGGGACGGCTTATGCCGCGGCGAAGAATGTGCTGAAGATTGAAGCGAACCGCTGGAGAAAGTTGGGAGATCAAACCGATATTCCCAAGTACGGCACGAGTAGGACGGAGTATTTATACCAGTTATTTGATTTCCGCTTCGAGAAGGGAGATTATTTGAAATGCAACAATATTTCTTTCGGGTATAATCTGGAACCGGAGTTATGCGCTAAATTGCGGATCACCCGGGCTCGCCTTAACTTTAATATGTCTAATGTTTTCACGTTGACGAAATTCAGGGGAATAGACCCGGAGACGAAAGGTGCTTTTACTTACCCGAGTGCTCGCTCGTATACTGTTTCGTTGTCAATAGGTATTTAATTTGAAGGTTATGAAAAGAAATATATTTTTATTGTTTGTCATGGTGTTTTTCTGCGGGGCGTGTGCTGACTTTTTGGATATGCCTCCTAAAAATACGAAAGTAGTTTATACTATCAGTGATGTCCGGGATGCTATGTCCACGTTGTTGTTCGCGACAACATCCTCGAGTTATTGCAAGGGATACGTGAGTAATGGTGTACGGTTTAATGATGAATACGTGCAGTACCCGTTCACGAGGCGTAATAATGTATCGTCCATTTTATACACGAACGATTTGGATATGGTTAATTTCCTTTTTGACGATTTTGCCAATCCTGCCCGCGGTGGTCAGAATTTTGTAAAGGAATACGGGGAGATTAAGAATTGGGAAGGATATTTATTTCCAAGTGAGCTATGGAAGGAGGTCTTTGTTTCTATCGGGTACATCAATATGGTGTTGAAAGATTTGGAGAATGTGCCGGATTATAATAAAACGGATGGCGAGAGGATATCGGGAGAAGCGAGGGTGATCAGAGCTTATTATTTACTTCGGTTGAATCAGTTGTTTGCTCCATATGACAAAAACGAGTACGGTATCCCCTTTAATTTTGATGCCGATGTGGTTCAAGGCGGGAAAAGATGGAAACAGACGGATTTGTATGCGAAGCTAATCGGGGAGCTCATGGATGTTCTCGCGTATGAAACAGTGCCTGACGAAGCTTGGAATATATTTTTTAATAAAAGGATAATATACGCTATTCTCGCTCAAACATATCAATTTAAAGCAGAGTCTTGTGCGGCGGAAGATGATGATTGGAGTAAGGCGGAATATTACGCGAAGGAGGCTAGAAAAAATGAACGTGTAGAAAATACGGTAGACGAACAATTCGAGTTGACGACGGTTCCTTTCGGGAAAGGTACGACGAAACCGCATAAGTTCGCTTTATTGCGTTTCGCGATATACGCTTACGGGGGGAATGATTATGCTCCATGGGGAAGACCGGAACAGTTGTTGGTACAATGTCCTTCCGAGGAATTGTACGGCTTGTATGATGCGAATGATATCCGTCGGGAGGTGTATTTTAAGGAGATTGATGGTAAAATATGCGTGACGAGGTGGCAGGCGACGGATGATCATAGCGCTAACGATGTGCATGTTTTATTCCGTTATTCCGATTTGATGTTGATTGAAGCGGAAGCTCTTGCCCGTCAAGGGAAAGATGGGGCGCTGGAATTACTGAACGAGTTCAAGCGTAGCAAGATTCCGGGATACACGGGTTATACCGGTAATGACGTGATCGGTGAGATCCTGAAAGAACGTCGTAAGGAGTTCGCTTACGAGGAGCAAATGAATTGGCTGGATATGAAACGGACAGGAGTAAAGGTTACGCGTCAGGCAAAAGACGAGGCGACGAACGAAGTGAAAACGTACACTTTGGAAAGTGACGATTACAGGTACACGTTCCCGCTACCAGCTGATTACGAGTTGATGTACAATAATATACCCCAGAATCCGGGTTGGAAGTAATAAATGTAAATGAAAATGTTATGAGATATATAATCGTTTTTTTAATCACGATGTTGTTTTTGACCTCGTGTGAAAAAGAAGAGAGTGTGATTTTTGATTTGAATATTTCACCGGATGAAATTTCAAGAATCGAGTTACGCGGGGATCATAAGACGTTAGTGCCTAACGGAGTCAATAAGATGGGTTTCCGTACTTTCGTGTATGCCAAGAGAAAGGTGATGGCGTATGGTCGGGATGAAGACACGAAAGAATTTTACGGGAAAGAGATTGAGGAAGAGTTTTTGGTTCCTTCGGATCAGTTACCGGCGGACTACGTGAAAGTGTATGACGGGAATGGTAAGGTGGTGGAAGGTAATTATTATTCCACGACGACGGATGCCCCGGGGACGGTGTTACAATTTTACGCGAAAGGGGGAAATCTTGAAAGTAATCGGTTGGATATCACGATTCGGGAGTTGCCGGACGAGAGTTACGAGGAGATCGTGATTCCGGTTGTTTTCCATATACTCGTGCCTCCTGCCACGGCTGCTCCCGGTTATGATTTGAGCGTGGAATTTTTGGAAGGGCAACTTCAACGGGTGTCCGATGCTTTTAACCGGAAGATCACGACAGACCCGAATGCCGGAAACGCGAAGGTCGTGTTTAAATTGGCGACCTATGATTACAACGGGTTGAAAATGCAGGAACCCGGAAAGAATATCGTGGATATTTCGGCAGCCGATTTCACGGCAATGGGAACTTCCTCCACGAAGACTACCCAGTATTTGGCCTATATTTTGAATAAGAAGAAAACGCTTATCTGGGACCCGAATAAGTATATGAATATCTGGGTCGCGAGATTCACGACTTCGACTTCAACGACGGGTGCTTCGACGTCGTACAGGATGTTGGCTCCTTCGGTGATACATTCCGACTATGATTTGGAATCTATCCCGGGATTGACCATGAAACATATGGATAGTTTCACGGTAAATGATGTAACGGATTGTCGTGATGTCGGATTTATGGTGAATTTGGCGGCTTTGTTGTCCCCGTCAACAGTGCAAGGGAAGAATGAATTTAGTCTGGCAACTCCGGTGGCGGAGTATTTCGGGATACTTCAGACGAGGTGTGACAAGTATAGTTATTTGAACCCGGATGGGGATAGCGACTATTGTCCGGATACTTATAGTTTTGACTATGGTTATTATCCCACTGTTTATAAAGGAAATAATCTGGACGGTCAACCGGAGAATGATCCGACCCGTCCCATGGAGTATTTCACGTCCTTTAATGTGCTGGATATGTATAGTTACAAGAATTCTCTCTCTGTCGATCAAGTGAAAAGGTTGAGAATGGTACTGGAGCGATGTCCTTCCCGTTGGGCTTATAAGTCCGATTGGGCATTTACCGGGGGAGATTGATGTATTTTTAGGAGGTATTGATAGTTGAGATTTGAACTCTCTCCGTCGGCTTAGCTGACGGAGAGAGTTTTTAGGAATAATTTGTTGCCGGAATAGTACTTTCGGGTGTTTACAACTGTCTTTTATTTGATGTGATTACCGTGTATTAAAACAGATGTATGATGAGAAGAATATCTTTTATTGTTTTTTGTTTGAGTTTATTGTTCGGGTGTGGTGAACAACAGAAGTTTATCGTTTTTGGAGAGGTTGATGGAATGGAGGGGGATACACTTTTTCTTGCGGCTCGAAATATTGAAGGCCAATGGGATACGTTAGGTGTGGCGGTTGTCGAGTCCGGGATATTTAGATTTGAAGGGAGTGTCCCGCGGCCTTTAATTGCACAAGTACAAGGGAAATCAAGACGTCAGGTGTTGCCTTTGTTTTTGGAGAATCAATCTTTTCATATTTATTTGAATAAGGGGCAATTCGAGCAATCGGAAGTGAACGGGGGCGGGCTTCAGAAGAGTTATAATGAATTTATGATGCAAAAGGCGGATATATATAAAGAGATGCCCGAGTTGGAAAAGGCTTTTGCAGAGGCACGAAAAGCGGGGGAGCGGGAGACTTGTCGGCAGTTGATAGAAAGAAATGATGAGTTGGATTCTATTTACGGGGAAAGTGAATTCCGTTTTTTGAAGGAACAAGGGAATAGCTTACCTGGATTGTATGTCGTGTTCAAACAGAACCCGAGAATGAGATTCGAGCGATTGAAGCCGATGTATGATTTATTGAGTGACGAGATGAAGGATACTCCTTACGGGAAGATTATCACTCAACGTTATTTGGATGCGAAAATAACAGCGAAGGGGGAAATAGCTCCCGATTTTACATTACTGACACCGGAAGGGGATTCGTTATCTCTTTATTCGGTGAAAGCGAAGGTGAAAATACTGGATTTCTGGGCATCGTGGTGTGGACCTTGCCGTGCGGAGAATCCTAATATGGTGGCAATATATCACGAGTTCAAGGAGCGGGGATTGGAAATTATCAGCGTGTCATTGGATTCAAACCGGGAGGCTTGGTTGAAAGCGATCAAGGAAGACGGCTTGACGTGGAGGCACGTGTCGGACTTGAAAGGTTGGCAATCGTCTGCTGCACAGTTGTATAAGATTAGTGCGGTTCCTTCTGTTTTCGTGTTGGATGCTACCAATAGGATTGTGGGGAGTTACGTGAGAGGGGAAAATATAAGGACTTGTGTACAAGGTTTATTATGAGGTACTTGGCATGAAAATATTGAACGCAAAAAACGAACGATTAATGAGTTTCAAAATTATCTAATTTTTAAACATTATCCAAGAAGCTTGGATTTTTTTTCTATCTAATTATCAATGTTTACGAGTTCTGTCCGGAAGATTAAGAATATCTCTTTTTTTTAGCTCATTAATCGTTCGAATATTTATCTAAAAAGAGAGGATTGTGCCGGATAGAGCGGACATTGAAATTGTAAATGATATAAAGAAAGGGAGTGTTGCTGCTTTCCACGAGTTGTATTCCCGTTATTCCGATATGGTTTATCGGAATATTCTCGCTCGTGTAAATAATTCCTTTGATGCGGATGATATTTTTCAGGAGTTTTTTATACAAGTATGGGAGAAAAGGAGTTCTTTTCTGGTTACTTCTTCCGTGAAGGGTTATCTTTTGATTTGGTTGAGAAATCATATACTGAATTCGATAAAACAGGAACAGGTGCGTGATAAGTATCAGGGAAAATGCGCACCGGAGGAAACAGACGATTACACGTGGGTAAAGATTGTATCAGAAGATTTGAACGAGAATATACGACGGATTGTGTCGGGTTTCCCGTCCCGGCTACAATGCGTGTATATGCTTCGTCACGAACAAAATTTATCCATAAAAGAGATTGCCGAGAAATTATCAGTTTCGGAGCAAACTATTAAAAACCAGTTAGGTGATATACTTCATAGACTTCAACATGAAGTGAGACAGAAAAATTTTTTATTTTCTTTTTAGTACTTTTTGCTCCCCGGAACTGTCTTATAGGAAAAGAAGGTGAAAAATGGGGACAAAAGAAATATATGATCTTTTAAAAAGATACAGGGAGCATCAATGTACGCCTGAAGAAGAAGAACAGGTTATGCGTTGGTATGATCAATTCAATGATGACGTCGAGAACCTGCCGGAAATACCCGAAGGTAAATTAGCCCAATTGTGGTATTTCATTCATCGAAGGATAAGCAATATCACCCAAAAGCGTCGTGTACTTGTATTTTCTCGATATGCCGCGGTGATTGCCATATTATTTATCGTGGGGGCGGGTGTATTTTATTTTAACGAAACACGGAAACAAGAACAACCGGGGTTAGCAAAACAGGATATATTACCGGCAAGAGGAATTGCGGTGTTGCGATTGAGTGACGGTCGGGAAGTACCTTTGGATAAAGTGTCTGTTATCCGGGATAAAGAGGGTGCGATGATTAAGAATGATTCTTTGCAGATATTGGATTACACTTTAGCAGAAAAAAGATCGGAACTCCTTTATAATACGATCACTGTACCCGCGGGAGGGGAATACCGGGTACTTTTGTCCGATGGGTCGAGCGTGCGATTGAATTCTTGTTCTGCGTTGACTTATCCGGTAGCTTTTGCGGGGGATGTGCGGGAAGTGAAATTGACGGGGGAGGCTTATTTCGATGTGGCTAAATCGGATAAACCTTTTATCGTGAATACCGCGAATATTGATGTACGGGTACTGGGTACTTCTTTTAATCTTTCCGATTATGCGGCGGATCATGAGGCTTCAGTAACATTGGTTGCCGGGAAAGTATCCGTGCGGGGACGTGATGAACAAAAAGAGTTTAATATTACCCCGGGAATGAGGTTTGAATATAATAAAGAGAACAAGCAGGTAAAGTTGGAAGAGGTTGATCCGGAGCTTTATATTTCATGGATGTTGGGGATTTTCAAATTTGAGGATATGCGTTTGGAGGATATTATGGTCAAACTGAATCGTTGGTATGATTGCAGCGTGGCTTATGAGGATAGTACATTGCAGAATTTACGTTTTACAGGAGCCGCGGAAAAAGATCGCTCGGCAAGTTATTTACTTGAATTGATAGAAACAATCACGGATGTGAAATTCGAAATAAACGGAAAGAATATTTTAGTAGAACATAAATAAAAACAGGGAGCTCTCACCCTCCCTGTCTTTATGGATAACAACATTCACGCAAAAGTTTACAGACGATGTACGTGAATGAGTCATGAACTTTAATTACAAATGTATGAAAAAAAAATGGAGCAGTAAAATTTTGAGGTACATGCGAAATCTATTTTTATTATTATTGATTTCAGCCTCTAGTGTTTGGGGTAAAGATTGTTATTCCCAAGGGGCACAGGAGATTTTCAATGTGAAGAGCGGGACGATCGAGTCTATCTTTAAACAAATTAAAAAGCAGAGTCATTACGAGTTTTTTTATAATACGTCAATTTTAGACGTGAAAAAGAGTGTTGCGTTGGATGTGCAAAACGGAACATTGGACGAAATTCTTGAACAGGTTTTGGGGGATAAGTACGTGTATCAAGTGAAAGATAATTATATCTTGATCTCGGAAAGAAAAATGACGATACCCGATGAGGTGAAAAAGATCATCATAAAAGGTATCGTGAAGGACAAGAAAGGTGAAACATTACCGGGTGTATCCGTCGTGTTGAAAGGGACTACGGTCGGTGTGGCTACAGATGTAAAAGGTGAGTTTACGTTGACTATACCGGAGCGGGATTCTATCGTGTTGCGCTTTTCTTTTATCGGGATGAAGATAAAAGACGTGGTTTATAAAAAGCAGGATAAGCCGATCGTGGTTATTCTTGAAGAGAGTGCAACGGAGATGGAGGAAGTGGTGGTAACCGGTTATCAAGAGATCAAGAAAGAGCGGATGACGGGATCGACGGAAACGATAACGTCAAAGGATATTATGAATAAAGGATATACCAGCGTGGAAGAAATTTTAAAAGGTACTATGGCGGGTGTTTCAACGATGAGTATATCCGGTCGTCCGGGAGCACAAGCAGAGATTCGAATCCGGGGTATAAACTCTTTGACCGGAAGTTCCGATCCGATGTGGATTGTTGACGGGATGCCTTTACAAGGAGATGTGCCTAAAGTTAGTATGGGGGGAACTGAATTTCAAGAAACCGTACTGACCAGTGGTATCGGGAATATAGCTCCGGATGATATAGAGAGTATTACTGTGTTGAAGGATGCTGCTGCAACGGCTATTTATGGAGCCCGTGCTGCAAATGGCGTGATCGTTATTAAAACAAAACGCGGAACTGTCGGTCAATCTTATTTGAATATTCAGGCTTCTTTTGGAGTGAGTGAGGCGCCGGAAAATCGTTTGGTGATGATGAATTCTCGGCAAAAAGTTGATTTCGAGAGAAGTATTTACGAGGACTTTTCGTCTTATCGTTTGGGCGGACGCGTTCAACAGTTACTTCGTGATGCGGATAACGGGTTGATTAGCCGTTCTGATGCGGAGGCTGAAATTGAAAGGTTAAGTAGGATTAATACGGATTGGTTCAAAGAGATATTTCGGGTTGCACAGACTCAAAATTATAGCGCTACGCTTTCCGGAGGGGATGAGCGGACTCAGTATTACGGAAGTCTTTCTTACATGACTCAGGAAGGGGTGATGCCGAATAATAAATATGAAACGGTGGGTGCGACACTAAATTTCACGCATGACTTCAATAGATGGTTACGGATTTATTTTGACGCTAGGAGTT
Organism: Butyricimonas sp. DFI.6.44; assembly: GCF_022132345.1. Classification (NCBI taxonomy): domain Bacteria; kingdom Pseudomonadati; phylum Bacteroidota; class Bacteroidia; order Bacteroidales; family Odoribacteraceae; genus Butyricimonas; species Butyricimonas sp. DFI.6.44. Next base: position 166,916 of record NZ_JAKNJD010000010.1, read on the forward strand.
CATTGCGTAATGACCGTAGTTCTGCTTCTGCTGTAAATCCTCTGCAATATGCCACGTACGCTAACCCGTATGAACGTCTTTATGATGAAAACGGAGATTATGCATATGATAGAAGTTATACTTCAGCATTAAGTACTATCCGTGACGGGTATTTGTATGATTTCAATATTCTCAAAGATTTGAACGAGAACACGAATAAAACCCGTTATTTGAGTAACCAGTTGAATCTTAAATTGGAATTTAAGATTATCGAGGGGTTGATGTTTTCGACGATGGGAACATTGTCAAATTCAAACAATCATATGATGTCCGAACTTTTACCCGGTTCATATACTTCCAAATTGACATCTTGGGTTAAAAATGTATATGGTGATGAAACACCGGATTATTTGAATAAAGGTAAACTTTCCGAGTCAACATCCCGTTCTCAAGGGTGGACGGTCCGGAACCAGTTGACTTACGCGCGGGGCTTTGTTGACAAACATTACGTGAATATATTACTTGGGCATGAGGTATCTTCCCAGAAAGGTTATAGCTTTGCCAGTATGCTTCCGGAGTGGAATCCGACATATGGTGTCGGGACATACCCGGATTTAACGGGAATAGAAATCAGTTCAAAAGTGTCCTTCACGAGCTTAGGACGCCATGGAGAATCTCAGGATAGAAGTGTTTCTTTCTTTGCCACGGGGTCTTATAGTTACGAGGATCGTTACATTGTTGCCGGTTCGGCTCGTTTGGATGGTGCGGATATTATCGGTACGAAGAATCGTTTCTCTCCATTATGGAACGTGAGTGGAAAATGGAATTTGCACAATGAATCTTTCATGGAAAATGTGTGGTTTGTTAATCAATTGGCTTTGAGAGTTTCTTATGGATTTACCGGAAGCATAGACCGGAATGCTTTGCCATTTTCGCTTATGATCAGGAATTACTCGAATTATTATTATGATGGAATGGAGTTGATGGATGAATATGTGCCGGGTAATCCTTCGATCAAGTGGCAACGGAAAGAAGATCGTAATTTCGGGTTCGATGCCTCTTTAGTAAATAACCGGATTAATGTAAGCGTGAATTATTATAATAATGACACGAGAAATTTGTTGGATGACAAGATACTGGGGTATTCATCCGGGAAGAAGAGTATCAAGGCAAACGTGGCATCGTTGAGAAATACCGGTTGGGAGTTTTCAGTTAAAACTTTGAATATCCGAACGGATGATTTTAGCTGGACGACCTCTTTTAATTTCGCGACCAATAAAAGTGTTGTGACGGAAACTTATTACAAGAGCGTGGATGAACTGCCCGTGAGTGTACATTCCAACATGAGCTATTTGTACAGTTTGTATATTGAGGATGAACCGGTGTCTGCGTTTTATGGTTTTAAATATGCAGGCGTGGATCCGGCAACAGGGGGAGCTTTGGCTTATATCGATCGCTTGGATGAGGAGGGGAATCAGTTGGGAAGTTTGTACAAGGACGGACGGTACGTGGTGAATATGGATGCAAATCCGACAGGCCAAGAGAAGATGTTAGCCAGAGTATTTTTAGGTGAAAAATATCCGCCTTATACCGGAGGTTTCAGTACTTCATTTACTTATAAAAGCCTCAGTCTTTCTACTAATTTTTCTTTTATGGCGGGGCATCTTATTCCATCATTCCAAAGTATGACGAGTAGCGGAGATATTTATGCTACTTCACAGAATGTATTGGCAATGGAAGCTAATCGGTGGAGGAAACCGGGAGATATTACGGATAAGCCTAAATATCAGTCGGATAACTCTTCTTATTTATATGATATTTATGATTTTAGGTTTGAAAAAGGGAATTATCTGAAATGCACGAATATTTCTTTGGGGTATAATCTTTCACCTCGTCTTTGTTCTTTGTTGCGTTTGACTCGGATGCGTCTGAATTTTAATGTGTCTAATGCGTTCACGTTAACCAAATACAGGGGGATCGATCCCGAGAATAGAGGAGCTTTCGGGTATCCTAGTGCAAGAAGGTATAATTTTTCGGTTTCTATTGGTATATAAAATGAAAATGACTATGAAGAGAATATTATTATTTATATTGGCAATAGGTCTTTTTATGACCGGGTGTAAAGATTTTTTGGATATGCCGCCAAAGAATGTAAAAGTTATTTATACAACTGAGGACGTGAAGGAAGCTATGAGCTTATTTCTAGTTGGAACGACAAAATCGAATGCGGGAGGATATAGTCCAAAGTCGTTAGACAACCTTGTTTATTATGGGGGAGGAAGAATTATTTATCCTTTTTCCCGGTACGTGAATATTTGTGCGGCGATGGCATCCGATGACGTCGAGATGTTGGGGTTCGTGAACGAAAATATGAGTAGTCCAGCCCGTGGAGGCTCTACTTATGCGAGAGAGTTTAGTGAAATTAGAAACTGGGAGAGTTATCGGTTCGCGAATCAGACTTGGAAAGCGGCTTTTCTGGCGGTGGGATATTTGAATAACGTGTTAAATGATTTGAGTAAGGTGCCGGATTATGACAAAACAGAACACGAAAGGATTTCTGGGGAAGCGAGGGTGATTCGGGCATATTATCTTTTTAGGTTAAATGCTCTTTTTGCTCCTTATGACAATAATAATTACGGTATTCCGATGACGCTTGATGCCGAAGTGACTAGCGGTAGTTCCAGATGGAAGCAAACAGATATTTACAAGACTTTGATTCATGAATTGACGGAGGTATTGGAATACGAAACGGTGCCTAAGGTTTCGTGGAATATATTCTATAACGAGCGAATTATTAAAGCAATTCTGGCGCAAATTTACCAATATAAAGCAGAATCATGTGCCGGAGAACCCGATGATTGGAGTAAGGCGGAAACTTATGCCCGGGAGGCTCGTGACGGAGCTCGGATTGAAAACACTGTAGACGAACAAAAGGAGTTGAATTATGCTCCGGCGGATAAAGCTTATTATACGTTAGATAAACCTCATTTGTTTGCTTTGTTAAGAATCGCTCACCCGGGAGACGGGGGGAATAATTACGCTCCTTGGGGTATACCCTCTGATCCGCAACAAAAGGTAAATCCGGAATTGTTTGCGATGTATGATGCAGAAGATATTCGTGTTTCAGTTTTTTTCAAAGTCGTAAATAACTCTCCTTGTTGGGTAAAATTGCAGAGCCGCGGTAGCGTGGATGTTTGTAGTGAGTCCCATCCTTTGTTCCGGTTTTCGGATTTACTTTTGATTGAAGCCGAGGCTAAGGCTCGGCAAAATGATCCGGAAGCTCTTTCACTGTTGAATGAGTTCAAGAGTAGTAAGATACCGGGATATGCCGGTTATCAAGGCAATGATGTATTGGATGAGATTTTACGGGAACGGCGTAAGGAGTTTGCTTTGGAAGAGCAGATGCGGTGGTTGGATATGAAGCGCTTGGGTGTATCGGTGAGTCGGGAAGCTTTGGACGATGATAATAAAGTTCAAGTTTACACGTTAGAAGCAAATGATTACAGGTATGCATTGCCTATTCCGGAGGAATCGGAATTGATGTATAATAATATTTCTCAAAACCCGGGTTGGCCGGCAAGTAAAGAAGATTAAATTGTTGTGATATGAAAAAGATTTTACAATATATATTGATGTCAATTCTTTTTTGTGCTTGTGCAAAAGAGAAAACTACAATTTGGGATTTTGAAGCATCCGTGGATGATATTTCGAGAATCGAATTGCGGGCAGATCATAAAACGCTTTTGCCAAACGGGGAGGCAAAAATGGAGTTTTATCCGTTTGTTTATGGTAAAAAGAACGTGATGAAGTATGGAAAAGATGAAGAGGGGGAGTATATCTCAGAAATGGTTGAGGAAGAGTATCTGATTCCGGATGACCAGTTGCCGAAAGGATGCGTTAAGGTATATGATCAGGCGGGGAATGAAATAAAAGAAAATGTTTATTCTACAACAACGGAGATTCCGGGGACGGTTTTAAATTTTTATGCGAAGGCAGGTGCGATTGAAAGTAATCGTTTGCCGATAACAATCCGGGATTTACCGGATGAATCGTACGATGAAATCGTCGTTCCAGTGATATTCCATATGTTGCTGCCGCCCGCATCGGCCGGTCCGACGTATGACATTTCTCAAGAATATATGGAAAAAGTTTTGGAGGGGGTAAATAATATATTTAATAGACGGATAACGACAGATCCGAATGGAGGAAACGTGAAATTGACATTTAAATTGGCAGTTTATGATCCTTCCGGGGTGAAATTGCAGGAGGCGGGAAAGAATGTGATAAATTTGTCGGAGTCTAATATAAAATATATAGAGGATCAAAGTACCAGTACTGCAAGTTATGTCACTGGATATGATAAATTTATCGTGAGATATAAAAGTACGTGCATTTGGAATCCTGAAAGATATTTGAATATCTGGTTGACAAGATTTTCAATGTATTCAGATGAAGCCGGGACGTATTCTTATGAAACTGCATCGCCTACTGTGATGCACTCAGATTATGATATTGAGTCTATTCCCGGATTGTCTGATGTACAAACAAAAGATAGATTTACTTTATCCGATGTAACGAGTTGTTTGGAGGTTGGTGTGCTTGTAAATTATATGACTTTTTTAAACCCGTCGGTACAAGGGACAAATACATTTACACTAGCAACTGTATTGGCTGAATATTATGGTTTGTTATCAACGAATACACGTTATTATAAGAATTTGAATTCTGATGGGGATATTGATTATTGCCCCGACACGTATACTTCTTATGCTAATTATTATCCTTTGGTGTTCAAAGCAAATAATTTAGAAGGTCAACCAGAGGAACTCGAATTGGAATGGTTTACCTCATTTAACGTGATAGACCGGTATAGTCGTAAAAATTCCGTGAGTATTGATCAAGCATTGCGGATGCGTAAAGTGTTGAAACAATGTCCGTCCCGTTGGGCATATAAATCCGATTGGGCGTTTACCGGGAAGTAATAATTTTAATAGTGTGTGTGAATCTCCCTCCTGTCAAACGGACAGGAGGGGAGATTTTTACTAAAAATCGAAGTTATGAAAAAGAATTGGTATGTATTAATATTCTTCCTAATTATAGGATGTTATGGAGGAAATGAAGAGTTTTTGAATGAAGAAAAGGAAATAGAAGAATTGCAAGGTTCTATTTCTCGTTCTATTAATTTGTGGTCTGATTCGTGTGATATTTGTAGTGCTTTTAATAAGACATATGGTCAGTATAGGGAAATAATGGATGAAGGATACAAAGTTTATAAGGAAAAAAAAGGATGTTGTAAAGATTGTTTCAATCTTGATTTTAACAAGTATGTAGAGTTTCATAATAATTCATATGGCGATAGGATTAATGCACAAATAAAGGCTATTGAGTATACTGGAAAAATGACGTGTCCACAATGTGAAGTATTTATGGATGTTAGAAATTCAATCACGTCTGCATTGTATTCATGGTTGAGGAATATTGAATGGTCAGTGGGCTGCGCCCTAGAGGTTGCGGGCATTAGAAAATGTAAGAATTGGCAAGAAACTCCAAAGGATTCGACGGGTGGAGGTGGAGGAGCACATGATTTTAAACTTCCCGATATTGTGGGAACATATAAATATACTTTAAACCGAAGTACGCAAAAATTATTGGAAGAAATTGGTGGAGATGTTGAAACAACTTGGTTGATGAATGAATTTGACGAATATTTGTTAAGGATTTGTTATGCTTTTCAACAAAGTGATGATCCGATTAGTGCGAATAGAGTTAAACACTTGGGTGGTCAGATAGATTCTGAAGGTAGATTTTATTTGGTCGCTTTTAAAACTTTATATGATTATTTATCAGAAGCTTATTTTGAGCCGGAGTTGTTAACGATTTCAGAATTACAGGCTAAAGGGCGTGATTATCGTGCTATTGTTATAGAGAAAAGTGTTGTGACTTCATCTTATGATGATAACATATTTGGTGACCTTTGGGGATATTTAGGATTTGTCAGTGATAGAACAACTTCATTAACTGAATTTTATTGTTGGAGATTTTAATGTGAGATTTGGCTTTATGTTAAAATAGCGATATTGTGGAAGATAATGTTTATGAGTAAAATGATATTGTTTTTTGCAAATATATAAAATTGTACCTTCAAAAGAACGTTTTTGGGCATAAATTGTTCCTTTGAAGGTACAGTTTTAATGTGATAACGGTGTTATCGAGTATAAAAATCTATTTGCTTCTTAATCGCACGGGTGCAAACCGGACAGAAGTCGTTGCCGGATAGGGTGTTCATCAGACAGTCGGGAACGGGACGGTAGACTCCTTTTTCAACGTAACCGCCGCCTTCATAGACACCGAGTTTTTTCAGGTTTTGGCGATCGATAGGAGTCGGGACCGGGGTATCTTTGTCGAGCATGTCTTTCCATTTTTTGTTGAAATTGACAAGGGTGGTTAAGTTGGGTTCCCAAGGTTCGACGCCTTTGGGGTACATGTCGTTGTAAGAACTGCCGATTTCGACATATTCGTCGCCCAGACCGGCAAAAAGATGTCCGAACTCGTGGACGTAAACTTTGGCGGCGTGCAGGTTACCGTTGATGCTGATGCCGTAGTGATTGTAAATAGCGCCTCCGCCGTATTTCTGGGTATTGGCTATGATATAAATAAAGTCGTAAGGCACATTGGCGGCAAGGTCCCGCAGACTTTTGTGGTCGTAAGTCATGATATACCGTTCGGAATCGAAGGTATAGAATGACGAATTCAATACCGTGTTTTTCCAGATGTATTCACCGGGGATGTCAACGCCGGATTCCTGTGAAGGGGCGAGTACGGCACGGACGTTAAAGCGGTTGCGATTTTCTTTATAAGGGGAGAAACTGAATAACCCTTCCACGAAGCGTTGGCAATCTGCTTTGAATTGTTCCATTTCTTCCGCAGTGTATCCTTCGGGAAGAAGTACGATGTCTACTTTATGGGCGGGATTGCCGGTGTAGAGCACGTCGAACGCGGGGTATTGTAAGCGACGGTCCTTTTTGATAAAATAGCTGTCAACATCCACGGTGTATTCGAATTTCTTCACGAGTTTGCCTTTCTTGTTCCGGCTGCATATCTCGATGCGAACGTCATTTTTCGGGAAGGGCATTACGACAGTTTCCAGACAACAACGGCGTGTTGTCTTCGCCTCGTCGGTGGTTTGCCATTCGCCGAAAAGGGTGCAGTACCCGCGGGAATAGATAAGTTGGTTGGTGGCTGCGTCGTACACGTTCACGTAGTAATTCCCGTAGAACATGGTGTCAATTAAATTAACCTTAGAACCACCCCAGTAGGGTTCTTCGAGAAGTTCCTCGAAATAAATTTCTTCATTCTGACTATCGCCACAATGGGCATAATCCATGCGTAATGTTTTGTTGTGGAAATACTTGTCGAATTGAGCCCACGAGAAGTTCGCTTGTAAGAGCAATACCATGCAGGCGATAAGAGTTATTCCTTGTTTCATAGACTTGTTATTTTTTAATATAAATTTTGTACAAAGATAGTTTTTTACTATTTTTCGACACAGAAAAACTGTGTAAAATATACTATTTAGTATGCTAGGGGACGAGTTATTGATAGAACAGTTAAACCGGAAGGAGGTTAAGGCTTTTAAAGAGTTGTTTGACCGCTTCTATCGTTATCTCGTTTTGTATGCCATGAAGTGGGTGGAAAGACAGGAAGAGGCAGAGGATATAGTGCAGGATTTGTTCGTGCAAATATGGGAACGGGACACTTGCTACAGTTCTTATTACGGTTTCAAGAATTTCTTGTATAATTCGGTAAAGAATGCTTGTTTGGATTTCCTGAAACATCGAGAAGTGGAGGGAAAATATATAAAATACACGCTTCGGCATACGGAACCCGGGGAAGAGCCCGAGTTGGAGCTAATGAAGGATGAGGTGTTCCGTCGTCTTTATCAGGTGCTGGACGAACTGCCTAAACGGTGTAGGGAAGTATTCAAGTATTATCTGGAGGGGAAAAAGAATAGCGAGATTGCTGAAATTCTCCAAATATCAGAGCTGACCGTGAAGACTCAAAAACGGAATGCGATGAGTTATATCCGTGAGAAATTGGGGACAGCGTATCTGTTATATGTTTTATTTCAAGCCGGTTGCATGTAGTTTGGAAATTTCTTTGAAAAAAACTTCATTTTTTTATACTCCTTTTTTTAGCTGTTGTCGTCTTTGGTGTAAAATAACATCAGAGATATGAAGCATTACGATGATAATATAATACGACTTATTCAACTTTACCTCGTGGGTGGCTTATCGAAGGAGGAAGAGGTGAAGTTGGAGGAATGGTTGCGGCAGGATCCTTCACGGGAAAAATTCATGCGAGAAATCCGTGAGGGGCAAAACGTGGGACAGAATTTTAGTACTTTCGAGAATGTGAATAAAGACTTGGCATGGGGAAGTGTCGTTCGGAAAGGGAAAATCGAGATAAACAGATCGCATCGCTTGGCGTGGTACAAGTTTGTGGCTGCCGTGATGGTACCGTTAATGATTATCGGTGCCGCGTATTATATGAGAAACTATACAGCCTCGGATCAGCAGCAAAGTGTAGAAATCGCCGAGATTACCCCGGGCAAGGGGAAAGCTATTCTTCGCCTGAATGATAACCGGGTGATAGAATTGTCAACCGAACAGGAAAAGCAATTGGATGTTGCCAAAGGAGTTGCCGTGAAGAGTGATGCCTCGGGAATGGTGTATCCGGAACAGGTTGCGGCGGGAGAAACAGAGTATAACGTGTTGGAGGTTCCTCGCGGCGGGGAATACACGGTGACTTTATCCGACGGGACAGTGGTGTATCTGAATTCGGGAAGTACATTGCGTTATCCGGTTGCTTTTGGTGCGGATTCGCGGAAGGTTGCTTTTTCCGGGGAAGCATATTTTGAGGTGGCGAAAGATGCAGAACGTCCGTTTTACGTTGTGGTGGATGACGTGAAGATTAAGGTTTATGGTACTTCGTTTAACGTGAATACTCATTACACCGGAAAGGTGCAGACTGTTTTGGTGGAAGGAAAGATCGGGATAGAAACACCGGTTTCCGGGAAGGAATACGAGGTGAGCCCGGGGCAAATGGCATTGTATAACAGTCAGGAGCAGACGATGAATATTAATGGTGTTGATGTTCGTCCTTACGTGGCTTGGAAAGATCGGGTTTTCGCTTTCGAGAAAATGAGCCTTGAGGATATCATGACCACGCTTTCCTTGTGGTATGATGTGGACGTGTTTTACCAAACGTCTAGTTTGAGAAGCCTGCATTTTACAGGGCATTTGGGACGGTATGAAGATATATCCACTATTTTGGATGCGATTTCGGGGGTTACGCGAGTAAACTTTACAGTGAAAGGACGCACGGTTATCGTGTCGGAATAAAAACAGCGGGAAGTGTTGCGAGCACTTCCCGTCATAAATGATAATTACACAATAGGCTTATGTTGCGAGCATTACCTATTGAGAATACTAACATTAAAGTACAAAAGTATGGAAAAAAAACGATTATGTTCTCGGGTTTATTTACCTCGCGGGCAAAAAATGTGGAAGATTATGAAAATTTTTATTTTATTCATGTGTTGCTTCACCTTCACTCTTTCAGCCAAGAGCCTTGCTCAACAAGAAAAAGTGAATCTTGACTTGCGGGAGGTATCGGTAGACATGTTGTTCAGTGAGATTCAACGACAGACTAACCTGCATTTTATTTTCAATAACGAGCAGACGGTGAACTTGGACAAGTTGACCGTAAAAGCCAAGGATGAAACGGTGACTTCCGTGTTAGACCGTGTTTTTAAAGGAACCGGTTTCACGTACACGTTCCGGGATAAGATTATCATGGTTCGTTACGTGGGTGTTCCTGCGGAACAACAGCAAGAGAAGTTTATGGAAATAAAAGGTGTCGTGAAAGACACGAAAGGAGAGCCGGTTCCGGGTGTAACGGTGCTTATCGTCGGTACCCAGTTGGGATGTGCGACGGACGAGAAAGGTGAGTTTCAATTGAAAATTGCAGAACAAGACAGTGTAAAACTGCAATTCTCGTTTATCGGAATGAAGACCAAGGATGTCATGTTCAAGAAAGGCGACAAGAGTCTGAATATCATGATGGAAGATGAAGCCGAGAGTTTGGGTGAAATTGTCGTGACGGGGTATCAACAGATCGAGAAACGGAATTTGACCAGTTCCGTGGTGACGGTAAAAACCAGTGATTTGAAGACTATCGGGGCATCCAGTATCGAACAGATGTTGCAGGGTGTTGTTCCGGGATTGTCTGTTGTGAATACTTCTGCAGGACCGGGTGCGGCTCCGAAGATTCGGATTAGAGGTTCTTCAACGATATCCGGAAATGCAGAACCCTTATGGGTATTGGATGGTGTTATTCTGGAAAATTCTGTACCTGTTTCTGCTGCAGATTTGAATAGTCCGGATGTGATGAATATGTTTAATACTGTTATTGGTGGTGTAAGTCCTAATGATATAGAAACTATCACGGTGTTAAAAGATGCTTCGGCAACTGCAATTTACGGTACTCGTGCTGCCAACGGGGTTATTGTAATAACTACTAAACGCGGTAAAAGAAATAGTTTTAATATTTCCTACCAACATACATCAGCGGTAAGTATTCGCCCGAGTTATAATGATTTTGATTTATTGAATTCAAAAGAAAGGATCGAATTAACCAGACAATACTCGGAAGACGGACTCTGGATCATGGGAACTTGCGGTTTGGAAGGATTATTGCAAGCTTACGCCCTAGGAGATGTGTCAATAGAGGATTTGAATCGGGAAACCCGGGCAATGGAAAAAAGAAATACAGATTGGTTTAAAATATTGTTTCGTAATGCATATACTCAGACTCATGATTTAAGTATTTCCGGAGGATCGGAAAAGACAGATTACTATATTTCTTTAGGTTATAATGGAGAAGATGGGGTGGATAAATCCACTAATTATCAGAATTATAATGGAATGTTGAAAATAAATAGTGAGTTGTTTCAAGGTGTAAACTTAGGGGCTTTATTACAATTGAGTCGTAGAGATCGGGAGAATTATCATAGTGCTATTGATCCTTTTGAATATGCTGTTTCTGCTTCTCGAGCAATTCCGGAACGGGATGATTCCGGTTTGTATTATTACCAGAGTACCCAAAGAGGAATGTTGTTGTTCAACGTGTTGAATGAACTGAATAACACTCACAGCGAAAGTACACAGACGGATGTTAAGGGGATCGTTGATTTATCAGTTAATCTTTACCGAGGTTTGAAATATAAAGGATTGTACAGTTATTCATCTTCCCATTCCACGGCTATAGATTATGCAACAGAATACAGTAACTATATAGCTCAAATCAGAGGATATAATTATGGAGATACTTCTGATAAAGATTTGATTAAAAACTCCGTATTGCCTAATGGAGGAGAATTTAATGAGACTGTTTATGAACAGAGAACTTCTTTAGTCCGCAATAGCTTGGAGTATCGTGGGACATTAGTTCAAGATTTGAATATTGATGTAATGCTTGGACAAGAATTTCGGACAACGAAATATAAAGGGATGGCAACAAATTCTTATGGCTATTATAAAGATAGAGGGGAAATTTTTTATGAGCCTTCATTAAGTTCAACAACGGGGCATTTGAAACGAAATAAGGTTACTCGTGATTTGTTGGAAAGATCGAATATTTCTTATTACGGCGTTTTGTCTTTGATGTATAAAGATCGTTATGTGTTGAATGGTAATATTCGTTTTGACGGGTCAAATCTTTTTGGTTCCAATCCGAAATATAGGTATTTACCTTTATGGTCTGTATCTGGGAAATGGACAGTAAGCGAGGAGGATTTCTTGAAAGAGGAAGATTGGTTAAGTAATTTGGCATTGCGTGCTTCATTCGGGTTGAGAGGGAATATCGTGGAAGACAGTAGTCCTTTATTAATAGCTTCTGCTTTACCGCCTAATCCTAATACCGGATTATTGGAAATGGAAATACAACAGGCTCCTGATCGTGATTTGAAATGGGAAACGACATCTTCATTGAATATTGGGTTGGAATTAGGACTATTTAAGAACAGGTTAATGCTGGATGTAGACTATTACTTGGACAAGAGTGAAGATTTAATTGCCTATTTGGATGTTTCTTCTGTAACCGGTTTTAGCGGACGTAACGTGAATTATGCAGACATGCGTAATCATGGTGTGGATATATCTCTGACCGGTAGGTTAATACAGAAGAATAATTGGGATTGGGTATTGGCGTTAAACCTAGGATACGTGAAAAATAAGGTAACAAAATCTTACGTGACGCCTCAAGCAAAAAATTTGGTGAGAAGTACATATACCCCGGGTGATGTGATGGAAGGAAAAGCGATGAATGCCATGTTCTCGTATCATTTTGCCGGACTGGATGAGGGAGGAACCCCGACGTTCTATGCTGCAGACGGGAATATTTACGGTGTGGATGATGCTGAATTCCTGAGTATTCCGATGGATGTGGCGGGTTTAAAATACGAAGGCGAGCGTGATCCGATTTTGACGGGAGGAATAAACACCAATCTTCGCTATAAGAATCTGAGTCTATCCATGTTGTTTGCTTTCGGCTTGAAGAATGTGGTTCGTTTACCCCAGTTAGCCTATGATAACTATCCGGACGGAGAACAGAATGCAAACAAATCCATTATGAACCGTTGGCGTCCCGGGCAGGATAACACAGGGAAAACAATTCCTCGTTTGAACACGGGAAGTAATTACGTAACTGTCGGAACTGAAGATGTATATGTGATCGATATGTATAACAAGAGTCAAGAGGCTGTCGTGCCGGGAGATTATCTGCGTTTTAGGAATTTAATGCTGGAGTATCAGTTGCCTAGAAAGTGGTTGGATAAGATTGTATTGGGCGGTCGTACTATGGGAAATGTTGCGTTGAAATTTCAAGCCCAGAATTTGTTTGTGGTGGCGAATAAAAAATTGAAAGGATATGATCCGGAGACCGTAAATTACACGACAAATGGTTATGGAGCATTGCCTTTGCCCCGAACATTTACATTTGGCTTGAACGTTAATTTTTAAAGCGAAGAGTTATGAGAAAAAATAGTTTATATAATTTGTTGTTGGTGGGGGTATTGTGTTGTGCTTGTAATAGTTATCTGAACGAAATACCACAGAATAAATTAAAGCCGACGACCATTGATGATTACGAACAATTGCTGAACAGGGGATATATTTCGAAACAAATTATGCCGTATTTGGACGTTTTGTCTGATGATGCGACTTTGGTTCCGGAGTTTTCTGCTACATTGAGTAATACTCGTGCTGCTGATATTTACGCGAGTGCTTACACGTGGAGTAGCAGTCACGAAACATCGATGCCGGATGGAGATAAAGCATTTGAAGCATTTTATAGTAGTGCTTATTATGCCAACGTGGTGCTTGAAAATATAGATGAGGCAACCGGTATTAATACAGACGAGGAAAAAACAAAAGAGTTGCAGGGAAATTTGAAGGGGGAGGCTTATGTTTTGAGGGCTTATTCGTATTTCAATTTAGTTAATTTGTATGCTCCTGCATATAATCCGTCAACTTGTGCGACCGATCCGGGAATTCCTATTAACTTGACAACAGATGTGGATAGAAAGCCTTATTTGCGTAGCACGGTGGAAAAAGTATATGTACTTATAGAGGAAGACTTGAAAGAAGGTATTCGTTTAATGGAGGAAAATCCATATGACAGAGGTACGAAACTCCGTTTTAATGCTCTTTCTGCCAGAGCTTTGCTGGCTAGAGTTTACTTGTACATGCAGAAATGGGATTTGGCGATTGAACAAGCGAATCTCGTGTTAAAGGAGAATTCGAGTTTATTTGATTTGAATGTGGCATATCTGCAAAATCCGTCGATAAATGCCAGCGATGTTTTAAGTGCTTATTATATGTCAGATCAAATGGCTGGGAAAGATTATTTAGCCGTGGATAATTCGAATGTGTTGTTTGTAAGCGGAATTACCGAAAATATCATGGCTTTTGCGGCGCGTAGTTACATGACTGCTTTTGCTGTTAATGAGGATTTGCATAATTTGTATGAGGATGGTGATATACGTCAAAATTATTTTATAAGACAAGTCCGGGAGTTTGGTGACGATGGAATGGTGTACAAATATATTTTTGCCAAGAATCGATATATAGATTATCCTATTGGTAATTTTACGTTTGAAATAAACGGATCTACAGGGTATTCGCGTGTAATCCGGACTGAAGAAATGTATCTGATCTTGGCAGAGGCTTACGCTCATAAGAGTGGCGGACTCGGAAATGCAATTGCCGCTTTAAATACATTGCGACAGGCAAAATACATTGCAGAAGATTATAATGAATTGCGGGAGGAAGATTATACACAGAACACTATTCTTGATAGAGTTTGGTTGGAAAGAAGGTTGGAACTCTGTTTCGAGGGACACCGTTGGTTCGATCTGCGGCGTACAACCCGTCCGGTCATGGAGCGTAGAGGTTATGGAACACAGCAAGCGTCATTGATAGAAAATGATCCTCGTTATGTGTTGCAGATTCCTCAAAAAGAGCTGAATGTTAATCCTGAAATAGGTATTAATCCTAGATAAATACTATAGATATGAAAAGTAAATATATATTGTTATTAGGAATGATCGTTTCATTCATTGCATGTCATGACGAAGATTCTTTGAAATCGGAATACGAGTATGACGGACCAATCCCGGCAATTGCTGACGGACCTTCCGAGGCGCAGAAACTGTGTTATAGTTTGTATCAGAAGTATGATTTGCATACTTATTATACTTTGGCCGGTGACGAAGCATTACGAACTCCGGTGGGGTGGACTCAGACGGCTATGTTTGAGTATTATGCCGAATATTATAACCCGGATATTTATCCGATGCAGGCTGCGGACGAGATGACTTCGGAATCTTTTTTGAAGTTAATGATAAAGTTTCTCGATCTTTTGCCGGAGGATTTAGCAAAAAGTATTTCTAAACGCCATGTTTTGGTAAAGTGTAATCTTGTGCAAGACGACTATTATCTTCCTTGGCCATTGACTATTGCTTACACGGATGAAGCTCAACAGGGAATTATTTATTGGGGGGATATGACTGATGAAATCGGAGAGCAATTGGATTTGTGGAAATATAGTATAACTTCTGCTTATTTTGAAACGAGGACATCAACATATTTTCATAACTATTTGCCTGTGCCGAGTGAATTTGCAAATGTAAGTGCCGGAAAATATTTATATGATTATACAACGGACGAGGAGCAATCAGAAGTATTTGATAATCTGTTCACGGAAGATGGTGATTTGAATATGGATTTTCTCATGAGCAATGGTTTTGTGGATCCTTTTGGAATGATTAAATCCGGCTCCGATAAATATCAGTTTCTTGATATGACAACTTATGCGACGTGGATTGTTAATAATCCTTTAGAGGAAAGACAAAATGCATTGGATAATTATCCATTGGTTAAATTGAAATATGATTTAACGATAAAGTACTATAAAGAGAATTTGAAGCTTGACTTGGAAACTTTTGGCAAATCCTGGTTAACGGTAACTATTGACTAGATGCAAGAACGGGTTTTCCTATTTTTGATTTAAAACAAATACGGTAATGTTGTTGCGAATGAGAAATAAGATACAGGAGATCAATATATTGATGGAATTTTTAAGTAATAAATTTGAAAAATGAATGGAATGAAAATACTGTATGGGATTATTTGTTTAGGTTTGTTTGTTGCATGTCAACAAGAGGTTGGTTACCGAATTTCCGGTTCAGTACCGGGAACTCCTGACGGGATAAAGGCATATTTATATGATTGGGATACCCCGGTGGATTCTGCCGTGGTGAAAGATGGTAAATTTGTATTGAAAGGGAAAGTGGATGTTCCTGTGCGTTATCAGTTATGGATTGATCTGTCGCCTGAATTGAAAGAGGATTATGAGAAAGATTTACGTGGAACGGATATCTTCATAGATAATACGAATATTCGCTACGATAGCCCCTCTATTGATTCTTTGCCTTCAAGATTGAGTTTCAAGAGGAAAGTGAAAGGAATGGTGACTATTACCGGTTCTCCTGCGCATGATTTGTATATGGGCTTCCAGAAAGAATTGGAGCCGTACGGGGTAAAGCATAATGAAGCATGGAATAAGTACTTGAAGGTTTACCATCTCCCGGCTCTCGACGGCGTGTTTAACACCCGCGAGGGAATCGCTTTGGTGCGGGAGATGCAGGATGCTCACAAGGGAATGGAACAAATGCAGATGAATTTTGTGAAAACCCATTCTAATTCGCCCGTGGCGGTAGATGTCGCACAAAATATAGTATTTGGCGGGACTCTCTCGAAAGCGGATATGGATAATTTGTTGGCAATTATTGATGCTTCCTTGCATGAAACTCCGGCGTACAAGCAATTGAAAGAGTTCATTGAAACTCTCTATCCTACAGCTATTGGAGAGAAATACACGGATATTAACTTGTTGGACGAGAACGGCAAGGAGGTGAAGTTGTCCGATTACGTGAAGCCCGGGCAATACAATATGGTGGAGTTTTGGGCTTCTTGGTGCGGTCCCTGTCGGGGAGAAATACCTCACTTGCGCCACGTGTACGATGTCTATGGAAAGGGGAATGACGGGTTGAATATGATCAGTGTTTCGATTGATGAACGGGATAAAGATTGGAAAAAGGCTCTTCAAGAGGAAGGTATGAAATGGATACAGTTGAATGATAATAAGGGATGGTCGGGTGACGTGGTAACAAAATATAAAGTGAATGGAGTCCCTTTCTGTTTGATCCTTGATAAAGAAGGAAAGATTATCGCTCGTGAAGTGCGAGGGTCAGAATTGGATATTGTATTGATCGACCATTTGGGAGATCGTTATGAAAAATAATAGTTTCTCGTAAACATGCAGCGGAAAACCCTTCCCGGTTCTAAAAGAGAACATTGGGAAGGGTTTTGTTTTTATTCCTTGTAATATACCCGTTTTACGCGGTGGGAAATACCCGTGAGAATTTCATAAGGGATGGTTCCCAGTTGTTCCGCCAATTCGGTGACGGGGAGGTGTTTCCCGAATATTTCCACTTCATCACCGATGGTGGCATCCGTGTCGGTGACGTCGATCATGCAGGTATCCATACAGATATTCCCGATGATGGGTACCCGTTTTCCTTTCACGAAGACGTGTCCGACACGATTGCTCAAGTGGCGGTTCAGACCGTCGGCGTATCCCACGGTAATGACCGCGATACGGGAGGGACGGGTGGTAAAGCTTTTACGACCGTACCCGATGGATTGTCCTTCCGGTACTTCCCGGATAGAGGAGATGTATGTCTTGAAACTGCTCACGGGTTGGAGGGGGGCATTGGTGACACTGATCCCGTGTAGTCCGATGCCGAGGCGCACCATGTCAAAATGGTATTGCGGAAAACGTTCGATACCTGCGGAGTTCAAGATATGACGCCATATCTTGTAATCGAATCGGGCTTGTATATGTTCCGTCATACGCTCGAATAACTGGATTTGACCGAGCGTGAATTTGTCGTGTATCGTTTCGTCACTTCCGGCGAGGTGCGAGAAGATCGACCGGATATAGACGGAGCGTTCCGAGCGGAAGAAGTCCAACAACCGGGGTAAATCTCTCTCGTCAAAACCGGAGCGGTTCATGCCCGTGTTCAGTTTGATATGCACGGGAAAACGTTTGATGCCGTGTTTTGCCAGTGAACGGTTGAAGTCTTCAAGAATATCCAAGGCATATATTTCCGGTTCGAGGTTGAACATGATCATATTGTCGAACGCCTCCCGTTCGGGATTCATCACGGCGATAGGAATGGTGATTCCCGCGGCACGTAATTCAATGCCCTCGTCCGCGAATGCCACCATGAGATAGTCCACTCGATGGTATTGCAATAGAGAGGCAATTTCCCGGGAGCCGCTTCCGTACGAGAACGCTTTCACCATGACGGCGATGTGCGCGTCGGTCAGGGAACGGAAATGATTCAGGTTATGAACCATGGCGTCCAGATCGACTTCCAGTATCGTACCGTGGGATTGTTTTTGCAGGAATCCGGCGATAAACTCGAATTGGAATACCCGTGCCCCCTTAATCAGAATGACCTGATCTTTGAAATTCTCCCGTTCTTCTTGGCGCAGGAAATGTTCCGTGTCCTCGTAAAAGCGGGAATTGGGGGCAAAGTCATGGCGGTGGTCACTTAAATGTTTACCGATACCGATAAATAGCGAAACATTGGCTTGTCGTAGTGTTTCGGCAATGGAAGGATATAAATCGTCGGCTTCTTTGCCGGAATCCATGAAATCGGAAAGGATGACTACCCGTTCTTTCGAGGCGTCTTGTGTGGCCAGAATGTTTAAGGCTAACTGAAACGAGGAAGGGTCCGAGTTATAGTAGTCGTTCACGAGCGTGCAATTGTTGATGCCTTCCTTGATTTCAAGGCGCATGGCTATTGCCGAGAGTTGTGCTACCCGGGAAGCGATGACTTCGGGAGCGTATTTTTTCAGCAGTAAGACGCAGACCGCATTCATGCAGTTCTCGAGTGAAGCGATGTCGGCGAACGGGATGTCAAGAATAAACGACTGTTGCCCGTGTGTAACTTTCACTTCCCGGCGGTCGGGAGCCATATTCACGGTTTGCACTTGTACGTCGGCTTCAATTTCTTCGCTCCACGTGAAGAATGAAGTGGTGGAAGGTACTTGTGTGCGGATGAATTGCATGGCATCTCCCGCTTGTCCGATTATCCAGTGGCACGTGGCGAACAAGCGGGCTTTTTCCGCCAGTTTCTCTTCCCGAGAAGAGAAATTCTCGTCGTGGGCATCACCCAGATGTGTGAATATCCCGATATCCGGACGAATCATATGTTGGAGTCGTTGCATTTCTCCCTTTTGGGATATACCTGCCTCGATAATGGCGATGTCTGCTTTCGTGTCGATTCCTAGCAAAGAGAGCGGTACGCCGACTTGCGAGTTGTAACTCCGGGGGCTGCGATACACGGTGTGGTCGTTAGCCAATAATTGATACAACCACTCTTTCACGACCGTTTTGCCGTTGCTTCCCGTGATACCGATTACTTCCGCCCGTGATTGTTTGCGATGATAGGCGGCCAGTTGTTGTAGGGCTGTTAGGACATCTTTGACTAGGCTGAAATTCGCTTCCGGAAGATGGTCGAATTCCGCCCGGTATTCACTGATGACGAAAGCCCTTATTCCGTCAGAGTAAAGTGTTTGTATATAGTCGTGACCGTTGTGGTTATTCCCTTTTAATGCAAAGAACAGCGTGTGTTCCGGGGTGATGATAGAACGGCTGTCAATGCTGTATTCCGTGATTTCGACCGGAATACCTTGTCGTAATTCTCCCTGTATGATGTCGGCAATCTCTTTCATAATTGAAAATTGAAAATACGCCAACAAAGCTACTTATTTTAGATTTTAGATTTCAGATTTTATAGGGGAAAATTTATAGCGTGCGTGTAGGCGCATGAATGGGCTTCAATTAGAGTAATGGGGCGAAAAGACGGGCGAGGGATTCGCGGATTTTATCTCTTTTCGGACGGAATTTCCATTGATGGAGGCTGACTTCGTGGCTTCCTTTCAAGTCGTTGAGGAAGTCGGACCCGAGTTGGCGGCTGACATTGCGGTCGTAGAGGATGAGGTTGACCTCGAAGTTTTGCTCGAAGCTGCGGATGTCCATGTTGGCGGTACCGACGGAAGACACGAGCCCGTCCATGACGATTACTTTGCTATGGTTGAATCCTTTGCGATACTGGAATACCCGGACCCCGGCTTCCAACAGTTCTTCGATATAGGAACGGGTGCACCAGTAGGTCAGTAGGGAATCCGATTTATACGGTATCATGATACGGACATCTACTCCACTCATGGCGGCAGTTTTCAGCGAGTTGATGGTAGTTTCCCCCGGCATGAAATAAGGCGTGGAGATAAAAACGTATTTTTTCGCCATGTTGATAAGCGTGAAGTAAGCCTGTTGGATGGAAGTCCAGTCGCTGTCGGGTCCGGAAGCCACGGTTTGAATCACCACGTTGCCGTCCGCCTTTTTGTTCGGGAGGTATTCCGCCTTGTTCAGTAAAAGTTCCTGCCGCACGAAGTACCAGTCGAAAAGGAACACGACTTGAAGCGAAGTAACGACTTCTCCCTTGACTTTTAGGTGGGTGTCGCGCCAGATACCGATGCCGGGCAACCCGTGTTGGTAACGGTCCGCGAAGTTCAGACCGCCGATGAATCCGGTGTCACCGTCAATGACGATGATTTTGCGGTGATTGCGGTAGTTGACCTTGTTGGTGAACAAGGGAAAACGCACGGGAAGGAACGGGTAAATCTGTATGCCCGCTTCCCGCATTTCACGGATATAGCTTTGGGGTAATTGCCATGAACCCACGTCGTCGAAAATCACTCTGACCTCGACGCCTTCTTTCGCTTTTTGGATTAACAGGCTCTTCAATTTGTCGCCGAGTTCTCCTTTCTCGATGATATAATATTCAAGGTGGATGTATTTTTTAGCTTTGGTTATGGCTTTGAAAATAGAACTGAAAGTTTCTTCCCCGTTGTTCAGTATCTCTGCCGTGTTGTTGCGGGAGAGAAGTGCTTTGCTGTTATTGAGGAGCAAGGTCATCAAGGGCTTCACGGCTTCCATGTCGGCTTTCTTTAGTAGTTCGGCTTTCTGGATGCGTTGTTTCTGGTCTTCGCTCATGTACTGCAACCACTTGAAGTCGCCTAATCCTTTTCGGGAGAACATCTTGACCTTGCGATAGTTCATGCCGAAATAGATATAGAAAAGTAATCCGAGTCCGGGCGCAAGCACGAGCACGAGTATCCACGCCAAGGTGCGTACTGGATTCCTGTTTTCCAGTATAATCGTGTAAATTATCGCCAGTATTGCGAATGCGTATAGCACGATGCCCAGATTAATCACTATGTTTGCCCAATTTCCCAAATTATTTTCAATTTTAAATATTCAATTTTCAATTAAACCGTATCTTTGTTTGCATGAACACAATATTTAATTTACAGCAATACGCATTAACAGCATTAAAAGATACATACAACGAACGCGAAATAAAATACTTGTGCTCGTATCTTTTGTGTAAAATATTGCATTGTACAAATATAGAAATACATCTTAATAAACACGAATTATTGGAAAAAAGGTTTGTAGATAATTTTGTGGCGATGGTGGAGGAGTTGAAAACGAACAAACCGGTGCAGTACGTGTTGGGTGAAACCGAGTTTCTGGGTGTTGATATCCGGTTGAATAACGAAACATTGATTCCGCGTCCGGAAACGGAGGAGTTGGTGATGTGGGTTGCTGAAAGCGGTTTGCCCGAGGGTGCGCGAGTACTCGACGTGGGCACCGGAAGCGGGTGTATTATTATAACTTTGGGTAAAATGCTGCGGGGTTTGGAATTGCATGGAGTGGATATTTCCGCGGAGGCAATTCGTCAGGCGGGAGAGAATGCCCGGGCAAACGGGGTAGAGGTGCATTTCTATGAAAGGGATATTTTGCGGCATAAAACGTGGGATTGGTCGGATTTTGATGTTATCGTGAGTAATCCCCCTTACGTGCGGGTTTCGGAGAAAGCTTTGATGCACGAGCGGGTGTTAGGGTATGAGCCGCATCGGGCGCTTTTCGTGACGGACGAGGACCCGTTGGTATTTTATCGGGTGATAGCGGAATTCGGGTGTTCGCGTTTGAAAGCGGGGGGACTCCTGTTTTTCGAGATTAATGAGGCTTTCGGCAAAGAGATGGTTGATTTACTCTCGGGTATGGGATACCGTGAAGTGGAGTTGCGGAAAGATATTCATGACAAGGACAGGATGGTGAAAGCGAGATGGACGGAGTGATTCAATGATTTACGATTTCTTGATTTTAGATTTTAAATTTGATTAAGTGGATGCGAAGAAGGCTTTAAATATAGTGGCGGGGCAATGCAGTAAGAAAGAATATTGCAGTGCCGACGTGTTGGCTAAATTGCGGCGTTGGGAGTTGCCGGAGAAAGATATCGCGGAGATTATGGCATTTCTGGTGAAGAATCGATTTTTAGATGATGCCCGTTTTGCCGAGGCCTATGCCCGGGATAAGTTTCGTTTTAATCGCTGGGGAAAATTGAAGATAGCGCAAATGCTGCGCCGGAAACAAGTTGCGGATAGTGTAATAGGGCAAGCGCTTGCCGCGTTACCGGAGGAAGATACGGATGCCACCTGTATGGAGTTGTTGCGTCAGAAGAACAAGAGTATAAAGGACGAGGATCCTTATAAGCGAAAAGCTAAACTCATTCGTTTTGCCCTGAGCCGGGGCTTCGAGTACGAAACGGTGAGCCGGTGTTTATCCCATCTCGCTCACTTTCTCTAGGGCGTCCAAGTTTGTGATTTTGATTTGCTTGCCGGAGAGTTCCACGATACCTTCCGAGGCAAAGTTGGATAGCGTGCGGATGGCATTGGAGGTGGTCATGTTCGACAAGTTGGCGATATCTTCTCGCGAGAGGCAGATTTTCAACGTGCTGTTGTCATCCTCGAACCCGTAAGTATCTTTCAGCACGAGCAGAGCTTCTGCCAGACGTCCGCGGATGTGCTTTTGGGTGAGGGTTACCGTGCGACGGTTGGAGAATCCCAAGTCCGTGGCAAGTGCCCGGATAACGTTCATGGCAACATCCGAGTTGCTGCGCACGATACCGAATACCAGTTCGGTTTTCATGATACAGACGATAGAATCTTCAAGGGCTTCAGCCGAGGCGATATGGTTTTCCTCGGCGAAGAAAGCCCGATAGCCGATGAAACCCACGGGCTTTGCCATGCGAACGATTTGTTCCCTGCCGGCAATTCCTTTTTTCATAATCTTGGCTTTTCCGGTGATAAGACAAAGTAACCCGAAAGGTTTATTGCCTTCCTCGTATATCAGGTCGCCTTTCCGGTACATTTTGCAGATGGTGGTCTGGCGAATGATACTTTTGCTGCTTTCGTCAAGATTGGCAAAAAGAGAGTTGGGACTGTCAATGCAAATGTTGCAATATTTTTTATGTAGTTCTTTGTCTTTAATCGTTCTCATGGCTTGTTCTTTGTCGGTCGTTTACAATTTAGCGGTGAGTGGCATCCGACGCCCGCTTCCGAAGGATTTCTTGCTTACCTTGAGAATCGGGGGACACTGCGCCCGCTTGTATTCGTTGCGATTTACCAGCGTAAGAGTCTTCTCCACGAGCGCGGGTGCGAATCCTTGTTTGATGATATCTTGCTTGGATTGATTGTCTTCGATGTATAACTTTAGAATTGCGTCCAGAATATCGTACTCGGGGAGCGAGTCTTGGTCTTTTTGCTCGGGACGGAGTTCCGCCGAGGGGGCTTTCGTGATGGTGTTTTCGGGTATGAGTTCCCGTTCCCGGTTGATATACCGGGACAGTTTGTACACGTCGGTTTTATACACGTCGCCTAACACGGAAAGAGAACCGCACATGTCCCCGTATAGGGTGCCGTAGCCGACAGCAGCCTCGCTTTTATTTGAGGTGTTGAGCAAAATATGCCCGAATTTATTGGAGATTGCCATCACGAGTGTTCCCCGGATACGGGCTTGCAGGTTTTCTTCCGCCACGTTGAACGGTGCGTCTTTAAAGACGGGTTGCAAGGTGGAAAGGAACGTGTCGTATATCTCTTTTATCGCGAGAGTTTCATGTGCTATTCCCAGATTCCTTGCCAAATCGACGGCATCCTTCACGGAATGGTCGGTCGAGAAGCGGGAAGGCATCAGTATGCCTAACACGTTTTCTTTCCCGAGTGCCTCGACGGCTAATGCGGCAACGAGTGCGGAATCAATTCCGCCGGAAAGACCTAAGACGGCTTTGCTGAACCCGTTCTTCCGGAAGAAATCCTTGATGCCCGCCACGAGAGCGTCGTGAATCAGTGCGATAGAATCCTGTGCAGCCTCTTTTACCGGGGCTAGGTTTTCCAAAGCGTTGGTGTCGATGAGTATGAAATCTTCGTCAAAGGCGGCTCCTTTGGCTACAAGCATGCCTTTCTTGTTGAACGCGAGAGTGTTCCCGTCGAATATGATAGAGCTGTTGGCTCCCGTGTGATTTAACGCTATCACGGGACATTTGTGCTCCCGGGCGATGGAAGAGAATACTTCTTTGCGATAAGCGTAACTTTCCGTGGTGAACGGTGTGGGTCCCACGTGAATGATTAGCGTGTCGGGCTTTTCGATAACGTTTGATTCGTATTCATCGAAAAGGACACGGATGTTTTGATTCATGTACCGCAAGGGAGAATTCGATTCGTCCGCGATAAAATAGCGGCTCTCGTCGAAAATATCGTAGTCGCTTAGCACGGTTTTGTTGACTCCGCCCCGTACTTCACGGTCATACATGAAGAACATAGCGTTGTAAAGTACCCCGTCTTCCAAATCAAGATTGGGGCAACCCACTAGAGCGGCGATATTTGTACATTGTCCGGCAATTTTTTCGATACTGATGCGACATTCATTCACGAAATATTCTTTCTCGAACAGGTCTTGCGGGTATGCACCGCATATCGCGTGTTCGGGAAACACGACCAGGTCTGCTTTTTTTGATTTTGCTTTTTGTATGGCGGCAATGATAAGGTCCCTGTTTTTGGAGATGTCGCCGATATGATAGTTTATTTGAGGTATTGCTATTTTCATTGTATCCTGCACGTTATATCCCTTGCGGGGATGGTTGATAAATTAAAATGATAACTCTTTGGCAGCTCACTTTGTTATTTGTCACAAAAGTACGAATTTTGCACAAGATAATAAATAAGTTATTCATGAACTTTGTTGATAATGGATAAAAAAGAGTTGCGTAAGCAGATAAAGGTTTTAAAAAATCAATATTCCCCGGAACAGAAGGTCGAGATGTCCCGTCCGATTTGGGATGAACTGGAACAAAATGTTTTTTTCAAGGAGGCTCGTACCCTTTTGGCGTATTGGTCGATGGATGACGAGGTGTTCACTCATGATTACGTGGTCAAATGGGCGGGCGAGAAAAGAATTTTGCTTCCTTGCGTGAAAGGGGATGTGCTTGAATTGCGGGTGTTCGAGGGTATGGAGTCTTTGAAAGCGGGAGAGTCCTTCGGGATACTGGAACCCGTGGGAGAATTGTACACGGATTACGATTCCATTGATATGATTGTCGTGCCGGGTGTCGCTTTTGACCGTCAAGGGAACCGCTTGGGACGGGGACGAGGATACTATGACAAGATATTGAAAGAAACCCGCGCGGCAAAGAAGGTCGGCATTTGTTTCGATTTCCAGTTCGTGGAGGAAGTGCCTGTCGATGCGTTGGACGTGCGCATGGACTTGGTTGTACACGGGTAAAAGAATATTTCACTATTTATGTGTTCTATTACCATTAACCTCTGGTATTCCTAGGGTTATACTATCTTATCCGGCTTGCAGGCCTCTTGCGTGATTGTTGCATCACCCTTGGGCGGCGATGGTGCGAGAGGGATGCAAGGGTGGGGTAAGGGGCAAGAGGTGGTAAAACCTTAGGAATACTGTGGGTTCTGTTTAGGTTATGATATAAAAAAAATGGCTGCATCGATTCCGACACAGCCATTGATGTTCCTTTTTTTATGATGATTAAGCTTCTTTCGGAGCTCCTACAGGACAAACACCAGCGCAAGCCCCGCATGAGATACAAGTATCAGCATTGATTTGGTAGTGGTCATCACCCATAGAGATTGCTCCTACCGGGCATTCTGATTCACATGCTCCACAAGAAATACAATCATCAGATATAACGTAAGCCATTTCTAAAAAATTTTGTTGTTAATAATGGCACAAAAGTAAAACCTATAATTGAAACAAAAAAATTTTTCGGGGTTAATAAGATTTATTTGCCCTTATTTATACCCATTGTAAAATGGAATAGTTTATAAAGTTCATAAGGTTTATAAAGTAACGGGCGTCCTTCGGACAAGGTTTACCGGCAGCTTTGCTGCCATGGACAGAGCGCCCGCTAGGGTCCATAAACCTTATGAACTTTATAAACTTTAGGAGCTGAAAGCTCAACTTTATAAACCGGGCGAACGTGTTCGCCCTGATTTGTGGTTTCGAGAAATAATTTATACCTTTGCGGCGCATTTAAAGTACGGGGGAAATTTTAAAACGTGTGATGGGAGCGCGGATATGGCTTAGAACCCCGGGGCAACAATCCGTGTTTGAGTAGCACAACAATTTAAATGATATGCAAGTATTTGAATTAAAAGGAGAAGTAAGAAACGATTTAGGTAAGAAAGCTACTAAAGCGGTAAGAAACGAAGAAAAAGTTCCGTGTGTTCTTTACGGTGGTGAGGCTAACGTTCATTTCGCTGTAAGAGACCGGGATTTAAAGAAACTTCTCTATACTCCTAACGTGTATTTGGTAAAGCTCGTTCTTGAGGGTAAAACCTATGACGCCGTGATGAGAGATATCCAATTTCACCCGGTGACGGATAAAGTGTTACATATTGATTTTTACCAGACGTTTGAGGATAAACCGGTGGTGATTGAAGTACCTGTTAAGACCACGGGACACGCTGCCGGAGTTCAAGCCGGAGGTAAGTTGGTATTGATTACCCGTAAATTGAAGGTGAAAGCTCTTCCGAAGGATATGCCGGATGAAATTACGCTTGACGTGACTTCTTTGGGTGTTGGTAAATCTATCAAGGTTCAGGATATTAACATCGAAGGTATCGATATCGTGAATGCGAAGAGTGTGGTTGTGGCTCAAGTGAAGTTGACAAGAGCTGCAAGGGCTGCACAAAACGCTCAATAATTGTTTGAAAGAGTAGAAAGATGAAATATCTTATTGTGGGATTAGGGAACATTGGTCCCGAATACCAGAATACACGACATAACATCGGATTTAGAGTGTTGGACGCCTTTGCCAAGGCGTCCAATGCTGTTTTTGAAGATATGCGTTACGGGGCTGTTGCCACGATGAAGTTGAAAGGGCGGACTCTGGTACTGTTGAAGCCGAACACGTATATGAACCTTAGCGGGAAAGCCGTGAGTTACTGGATGCAGAAGGAGAAGATTGATTTATCGAATCTTTTTATCATTGTCGATGATTTGGCTTTGCCTTTCGGGACAATACGCCTGAGAAGTAAAGGTAGTGACGGGGGGCATAACGGGTTGAAGAGTATCAACCAATTGTTGGGAACACAGGCGTATACCCGTTTGCGGTTTGGTATCGGTGATAATTTTCCCAAGGGAAGACAGGTGGATTACGTGTTGGGGGAATGGAGCGATGAAGAGGAAGAGCGCCTGCCCGCCATGTTAAAACATTGTGGCGAGGTGATTGAAAATTTTGTTTTTATCGGGGTGGATAAAACGATGAGTCTGTTTAATAATTTACGATTTGAGATTTAAGATTTATGATTTTAAATCGTAAGTTTACAACTTGAGTATTGTAATTTAAAGGTATAGACAGTGGAGAAGGTTAGAATAGATAAATGGTTATGGGCAGTCCGGATTTTCAAGACCCGTTCATTGGCTGCCGAGGCTTGTGGAAAGGGACACGTGTCTATCGGGGATGCGCACGTGAAGGCTTCTCGTGAAGTGAAAGCCGGGGACACGGTAAAGGTGCGGGTCCCCCCGATTGAAAGGGAATATCTGGTGAAGCAAGTAACGGATAAACGGATGTCTGCACAATTGGCGGTCGATTTCGTGGAAGAAACCACTCCACAGGAAAGGTTGGATATCCTGCGAGGTACTCACATGCAATTTGAATCCCGTGATAGAGGAACGGGACGTCCGACAAAACGGGACCGCAGGTTGATTGATAAACTTAAAGAACTTTAAAATTTTAGATTTATGATTTTGGATTGAAGATTAATGTCTTTGAATCATAAATCATAAATCATAAATCATAAATCATAAATCCCAAATTAGTATGTTAGTTGCGCGGGAAAAAAGAAAGAGTAATGTGGCTGAATATATTTTGTATATGTGGCAGGTGGAGGATATGCTGAGAGCGATGCAGATGGATATTCGGCAAGTGGACAGGAATGTGGTCAGCCAGTTTCAAGTAGATGAGGACACCCGGAAGGAGATTAGGGAGTGGTATGATAACTTGATTGAGATGATGAAGAGGGAAGAGGTGGTAAAAGGAGGGCATCTACAAGTGGTCAAAAATATGGTGAATGAATTGACGGAGTTGCATTACTACCTGTTGCATGAATCGCAAGATATGAAATACAAGCAGTTGTTCATGATGACCGCGAACAATTTGTTGGATTACCGCCGGAAAACGAATTTGCCGGAAGAGGTGTCCGATGTGGAATTGGCACTTCATGCTCTTTATGGACATTTGATGTTGCGTTTACAAAAAAAAGAGATAAATTCGCAGACAGCCATGGCTATGGAATCGTTTAGCCGGATGATTGCTTATCTGGCGGCGAAATACAAGGCGATAGAAGAGAATGAAGAAAAGATGTTTGATTAATCACAATAGAATGAAGAGAATATTATTTATCACGATAGCTGTTTTGTTTGTCTTGAACGCACGGGCGGAAGAGGGAACCAAGGAATTTAAACAGAGTTTTCCGGCGGCTTCCTTTAATGAATTGATCGTGTCCAATCGTTACGGGAATATCGATATACGTCAGGAAGGAGAGGAGTTTGCTATTACCGCGAGCGTGTGGGTGGAGGCAAAGAATAAAGCCAAGGTGGATGAAATACTTGAGTATATCGCAATAACAGCCAAGGAACGGGGAGCGGCATTGAACGTGGAAACCGTGTTTAAAAAGGATATGAGTTTGAAACAGACGTTCTCCGGCGTTACGGTTAGCGTGGATTATCATATTAAAGTTCCGAAAGGAAAGAAGGTGCGTTTATTAAGTACGGATGGCGGCATCTCTATGAGCGATTTCACGGGAGATTTGAGTGTAGAGATCGTGTCGGGAAATTTTAAGGCAAACACGGTGTTGGGTGGCGAGTTTTCTGTGAAGCAATCCAAGGGGGAATTTGAAGTGGAGAAAGTAGCCGTGTTTAATGGTGAATTCAAATCCTGTAAGGTAAAGATTGGTGAGGGTACGGATATGAAATTGGATTGTAATTCCACGGGGTTGCAGTTGATGGAAGCGAATAATCTCACGCTGAAGACTTCCGGGGGTACTTGTTACTTGGGGATGATCGAGAATTTGAGCGGGAATTCTTTTTACACGAAATACGAGGTGCAGGATATCGGCGGTAGCCTATGGATGGATACGCGTTGGGGAGAATTGAACGTGAGGAATATCAATCTTTCATTCTCTTCGGTAGAGGTAAAGAGTTCTTCAACAAAGGTGGGTTTGACTTTCATGGAGGGGTGCGGGTATGCGCTTGAAATCAACAGGAATAAGAATTTGAAAGTTGAGTTACCGCAAGGCGTTGTTTTGGAAACCAAACCGACGACGAATAAAAATGCTGTTTTGGAAACAGGTTTTGTCGGCGATAAGAAGTTTTCGGGAAGAGTGAATTTGAATATGTCGGGGGGAAGTCTTTTTATTCAGTAAAATGTATCAAACACATATATTTCCAAATGGATTGCGCTTGATCCATAATTATGTTCCGAATAAAGCCGCCTATTGCGGGCTGATTATTAACGTGGGAAGCCGGGATGAACAGGCGGGGGAGTTCGGGATGGCTCATTTTATCGAGCACGTTATTTTCAAGGGAACAGAGAAGCGAAAGGCCTATCATATATTGAGTCGTCTGGAAGACGTGGGGGGGGAGTTGAACGCGTACACGACCAAGGAGGATACATGCGTGTATGCCACGTTTATGGCGAAAGATTACGAGCGGGCATTGGAGTTGTTTGCGGATATCGTGTTTCATTCCGTTTTCCCGGAGAAGGAGATAGAGAAGGAGAAAGATGTTGTGCTGGAGGAGATTAACTCGTACAAGGATAATCCCGGGGAATTGATTTTCGATGATTTCGAGGAGCTGGTTTATTCCGGTTACCCGATTGGGCGGAATATCTTGGGCGACGAGGCTTCCGTGGAACAAATGTCCCGTGAAATGGTACTTGATTTCGTGCGACGGAATTATTTCCCGAATCGCATGGTGATTAGTTCGGTGGGAGATATTGCCTTTGACAAGTTGGTACGTCTGGTGGAGA
The DNA here is from genome assembly GCF_022132345.1 of Butyricimonas sp. DFI.6.44. Classification (NCBI taxonomy): domain Bacteria; kingdom Pseudomonadati; phylum Bacteroidota; class Bacteroidia; order Bacteroidales; family Odoribacteraceae; genus Butyricimonas; species Butyricimonas sp. DFI.6.44. Next base: position 197,043 of record NZ_JAKNJD010000010.1, read on the forward strand.
AGTATTTTGCCGGTTACGAGAGCGGTCCTTCCTTGCAGATGCGGGTGAGGCCTGAAATTTACACACCCCGGTTCGTGGAGCTGGACAAGGATACGCACCAGTGTCATTGTATTATCGGGAATATCGCTTATGATTACACGCAGGATAACCGGTTGGCATTGTCTTTACTGATTAATCTGTTGGGTGGGGCGGGAATGAACACTCGTCTTAATTTGAATATACGGGAACGTCACGGGCTTGCCTATAATATCGAGGCTTCCTACACGCCTTATTCGGACACGGGGATTGCCATGATTTATTTCGGGTGCGACCCGGAGCATGCGGAATGGTGCTTGAGTTTGTGCAAGAAGGAGATGCGCTCTTTGTACGAGGAGAAGTTGGGACCCGTGCAATTGAAGCGCGCGAAGGCGCAAATGGTTGGGCAGTTGGCTATTTCTTCCGAGAATTACGAGAATCTGATGTTGTCTATCGGGAAGAGTTTCCTGATTTACGATAAGGTGGACAGTCTGGAAGATATTTATACCCAAGTGGATGAGATTACCCCGGAGGTGTTGTTGAAAGTGGCGAAAGATGTATTTGATATAGAAAAGCAATCGATTTTATTGTATAAGTAGGAGGTCGGTATGTTGGAACTGAATGCGGAATTGGAGCAATATATTTTGGCACACAGCGAACCGGAGAGCGACGTGTTGGCCGAGTTGTCCCGTGCGACTCATCTGCAAGTGTTGCGCCCGAGGATGTTGTCGGGAAACCTGCAAGGGCAATTCTTGAAGATGATGTGCAAGATGCTTGCTGCCCGAAGGGTGTTGGAGATTGGGACTTACACGGGGTACGCGGCGATTTCTATGGCATACGGTTTGGCGGAAGGGGGCGTGGTGCACACGATTGACGTGAATGACGAATTGGAGGATTTCACGCGAGGGTTTATCGAGAAAAGCGGCTTGCAGGAACGTGTCGTTTTTCACGTGGGAGATGCTTGCGAAATTATTCCCCGTTTGAATGAAACTTTTGATTTGGTGTTTATTGACGCGGATAAAAGGGAATACTCGGAATATTATCGTCTGGTATTTGATAAAGTCCGGGTGGGAGGGTTAATCATTGCCGATGACGTGTTGTGGGATGGTAAAGTCGCCGATCCTAATGTGAAACCGGATGCCCAAACGAAAGGTATTCTGGATTTTAACGATATGATACAAGCTGACCCCCGGGTGGAAAATCTATTACTTCCTATTCGGCATGGGTTGATGGTGATAAGAAAATCTGAAATCTGAAATCTAAAATCTAAAATTAAAAGCTATCTTTGTTCAATCATCCGATTGAAAGTTGGAATGTGCATTTTCAATTTTCAATTTTCAATTTTCAATTTTCAATTATTATGAAGCAGTACTTAGATTTGTTGGATAGAATTTTGAAAGAGGGGACTGTAAAAGAAGACCGCACGGGTACGGGGACTATCAACGTGTTCGGACACCAGATGCGTTTCAACTTGGAAGAGGGTTTCCCCTTGTTGACCACGAAGAAATTACACTTGAAATCTATTATATACGAATTGCTGTGGTTCCTGCAAGGCGACACGAACGTGAAGTATTTGCAAGAACATGGCGTGAAGATTTGGAATGAATGGGCTGACGAGAACGGAGATTTGGGACATATCTACGGTTATCAATGGCGTTCATGGCCTAAAGCTGACGGAACTTTCTTGGATCAGATCACGCAAGTCGTGGAAGGAATAAAGAATACGCCTGATTCGCGGCGGCTGATCGTTAGTGCATGGAATGCTGGAGATATCGAGAACATGGCATTGCCGCCTTGTCATGCCTTGTTTCAATTTTTTGTGGCGGACGGTAAGCTTTCCTGTCAACTCTATCAACGGAGTGCGGATACATTTTTGGGGGTACCTTTTAATATCGCTTCTTATGCCCTGCTGACCATGATGATCGCACAGGTTTGCGGTTTGAAGCCCGGTGAGTTCGTGCATACGTTGGGTGATACTCATATTTATTTGAATCATATTGAACAGGTAAAATTGCAATTATCGCGTGAACCTCGTCGTTTGCCCCGTATGGTAATCAACCCGGAGGTGAAAAGTATCTTTGACTTTCAATACGAGGATTTCGAGTTGCAAGGCTATGATCCGCATCCGCATATAAAGGGGGCGATATCTGTTTAATTGAAAATTGAAAGTGGAAAATTGAAAATGAAATCATTTACGGTTAAAAATGGGTTAGTGGGAGAAAATCGTAAATTTAAAATGTAAAATTAGAATGGTTTTATCAATTATAGTAGCTGCGGCAGAGAATAATGTTATCGGTAGGGATAATGGGTTGGTGTGGAGGTTGTCGGCTGATTTGAAACGTTTTAAAGCGTTGACAACGGGACACACGATTTTGATGGGACGCAAGACTTACGAGTCCGTGGGGAAGGCATTGCCTAACCGGAGAAATATCGTGATTTCACGGAACCCGGATTATAAAGCGGAAGGTTGTGAGGTCGTTCGGAGTGTGGAGGAGGCTTTGGAATTGACAAAGGGGGAAGATGAGGTTTTCGTGACCGGAGGAGGTACTATTTACAAGGAATTGTGGGGTAAGGCGGATCGATTGTATCTTACTGTCGTGCATCAGGAGTGCGAGGGGGATACGTTAATTCCTTCTGTGGATCCGAATCAATGGAAAGAAGTATTCCGGGAAGCTCACGCGTCGGACGAGAAGAACGAGTTTGATTACACCTTTATTGATTACGAGCGGATAAAGTAATGGATTACCGGATCAACCCGAAATACAAATCACTGGAGAAAGCCATTCTTGATATTCCCCGTCGATTCGAGGTAGAGGGGGAGGTGATCGAGGATAACCGGAATGTAATCAAAATACTGGATGTAGAAGGGGTGCGTGTGAATGTGAAATCATTCAAGGTGCCGAATGTAATCAACCAATTTGCTTACGCGTATATCCGGAAAGGAAAGGCTCAACGTTCTTATGAATATGCCAATTTGTTCCGGGAAAAAGGTATCGGGACGCCCGAACCGGTGGCGTATATCGTGAAACGGAACGCATGGGGGGTTACCCGGAGTTATTATATTTCTTTGCAGGTGGACTATGATTATTTGTTTCGGGATTTGCGGGAGAAACGTCCGGCTGATCTGGAATTTATATTGAGAGAGTTTACCCGATTTACACATTATTTTCATTCACAATCAGTCTATTTCGTGGATCATTCCCCGGGCAACACGTTAATAAAGCGCACGAGTAATGGTGTGGAATTTAGCTTGGTTGATTTGAATCGGGTGAAATTCATGCATATATCTCCATTCGTGGGGCTAAAGAATTTCTATCGGTTGAATGCTACGGATGATATGATCGAGATTATCGCAGATGAATATGCCCGTTTGACTCATTCGGATTCCAAGGAGATGATTCGTTTGCTCAAGGAATGGACTCATGCTCATGATGAACGGGTGCGTAAGCGGAAAGAGAAAAGAAATAAGGTGCGTTCTAACGCACCCTCTAGTCTGTAAGGTCCGTAAAGTCCATAAGGTCGAACCTCCAGTTCCTAAAGTCGAAAAAAAATGATTTGGATTGTTCCCGGGTATATTTTTGACCTTCTGACTTTATAGACTTTACGGACTTTATGGACTAAAGTGCGTTTTATGCCCTCTTAATTTTCCCGAATTTCTTGATACTCGTGTATTTTCGCCAAAGATTTAATTTCCGTTTTGCTGGCACCCCGTGGCGAGTGATATAATCCCGTGCGGCTTCAAGCATCCGATGTCCGACTTTTCCGTCGAGATAGGGATCGTAATTTTCAATGATCCATTTGCGTTTGGCGATATATTCTTCGTCGTGTAATACTTTTTCCAAAGCCTCGGGGAGTTCTTCCGGGTTTTGTATGTCTAGCCAATAGATGTCTTTCGCTATGGTCTTGTAGGTGATAACCGGTTTATCCAGTAGTAGAAACTCGTAAACGGTGGAAGAGGTATCGCTGATCATCACGTCGGACATGATCTGGTATTTCGTGATATTGTGATCTTCTACCCAAAGCATATTGTCGTGTTGCGCGGCAAGCTCTTTGTACTCCTGCATCCACTCGGCTTTTGTCAAGGGGTGGAATTTCAAGATTAATAGCACGTCTTTCTCTTTTGCCAATTTTACTAACCCTTCTTTGATGAAAGGCAGCGAGGTCAGTGACGGTGAAAAAGTCGGGGCATACAGCACGAGTTTGTTTTTACCGTGTTTTTCCAGCAACGCTTTTTTCTCGGCATCGAAAGTATGAAGATTTTCGTAAATCCAATCTTGACGAGGCCAGCCTGTTTCCACGACTTCGAAATCCTTGTATTTCTTGGCAAGAGCAGTGAAGCCTTTCGTGAATAAGGGACCTTGGGTAAAATACGTGTCGAAATAGCGGCGTATGACCCAATGGTCTTTCTTTTCGGTCGCATAACCGTGGAATATTTGTATTTTCACTCCCGGCAGGTAATAAGGCACGATATTGCAGGGGACAAAGATGGCTTCGGGGGAGAAATCATAAATCTCTTGGATGCTGTTTGTCCATTTTACTTCGTCCTTTAACGGAAATTCGGGGATGTTTTTTTCTTGAACAAACCACAAAATGGAGTGTTCTCCTTCTTTGTTTGCCTCTGCCTCAATAGGTTGCAGAATATTGATGGCGTATTTTTGCTCACAGAATAATACGATGCGCATTACTGTAGATGTTTAGGTATTCGATTGATAGCGTCTTGAAAATCTTCCACGGTGTCGAGTTCCATGGAGAAATAGTTACTCGTGTCCACGGGATAAAAATAGTGTCCTCGCGTGATCAGGCGTTCGAAAGCAAGTTCGTAGAATACATTATCCAGTCCCTCGTTTACGATCATTTGTGCCAATTCCGTGTAGAGAGCTGAAAGATAAGCGTTCGATATTTTTTCGATACCGATAGATTCGCCGATAGCTTTCTCGATGGAACAGGTTTTGCTGATTTCCGTGATTTGATTTTCCTCGTTCACGATGACTTTGATTTCTTCCTCGCCCAGTTTATGGCTGTCTAATGCCAGACAGTCATTATACGGGGCGTCCTGTAAAGTTTTGATCATACGCGGGTCGTACAGAATATCACTGTCCAGCAGGATGATTTCTTTTTCTTGCAGAACTTCCGGTTTGGCCAACCATAACGAGTATATATTGTTGGTTGACGCATAGACTTCATTGTAAATGAATCTCACGGGGAGATTCGGATAGGTCGTTTGCACGAAATTTTCGATCATTTCTTTTAAATAGCCCGTGATAATCACAATTTCATCGATACCGTTGACTAACAGACCGTCAATAGCTCTTTGCAGTAGGGTGCGATTGCCGATTTTTAGCAAACATTTCGGGCGGTCGTTCGTGAGAGGGCGTAATCGGGAAGCAATTCCCGCGGCGAGGATAACAGCTTTCATACGTTTCTTTAAAAAACAGAACCACATGACCGGTCTGTCATGTGGTTCTGTATATGGAATTATTTAGAATTTAGCATAACTTCTTTGATCGTATCTATGACCAAGCGATTCTGTTTTTGAGTTCCCAAGGTGATACGCATATGGGTATTGATGTCTTCCTCGTTCATGAATTTGACAATCAATCCTTTTGCTTTTAAGGCTTCTTGAAGTTTAGCTTTCATGGCAATAGGATATTTCACAAGAATAAAGTTGGCTTCTGATTTATACACTTTGAAGCCGTCAAGCACGCTTAATTCTTTCATGTATAATTCCCGGTCTTCTGCCATCAAGTCTGCTATATGTTGATAGTAGTCACTTGCCTTGAACACGGCAACTCCAATTTCTTCCGTGATTCGGTTGTAGCCGAGATATTTCGTACTATAGTTCAAGAACACGGATAAGTCTGCGCCCATGAAAGCGAATCCAAGACGTAAACCCGGCAGTCCGTAAAATTTGGATAGCGTGCGGATTATCAAAAGATTCGGGAATTCTTCAATCAACGGTTTGATATAGCTGGTATCCTTGTTCGCGAAAGAAGCGTAAGCTTCGTCAATCACGATCACCGTTTCACGGGGAATGAAAGAAAGTATCTCATGTAATTCTTCCTTTGTCAAAGAGTTGCCCGTCGGGTTATTGGGGGATGCCATAAGCACCATTTCCGGCTTTTCTTTTTCTACCGATTCGCGAATACTTTGAATATCGTACTTGAAAGTGTTGCCTTCCTCGAACAACGGGTAAAAAATGGTTCTTCCGTTTACTTCGTCGGCGATGGATTTGTAGTACCACCACGAGAATTTAGGAATAAGCAGCGTTTTTTGTTTCGTACCGCCAGCCAAGAAACAGTGTACCACTTGTTTCAGAATGTCTTCACCCCCGTATCCTAGGATTACTTGTTTTTCCGGAATCCCGTACAATTCAGAGATGTAATCGGATAGAATGCTTTTTTTACCCTCGTCGTAAATGCGGGTGTAGAAGCATAATTTATTCGGATCAAAGTTTTTCAGCACTTCGCCGATTTCGGGTGCCGGTCCGTAATTGTATTCATTACGGTCGAGGTAAGTTATTTCTTTCTTCATCAATACAATAAATATATCTTAGACTTTTTTATTCGTCCGGTTTGTTTATAAATAGATATCAATAAACGATCCTTTAATGATAGCCAAAAGTAACTAATTTTTGGAGTATCTCCTACAAACCATTTTTATTTTTTTGTGCTAGTAATCAGTTACTATCATAATATCATGGAATTGTGGTCGTATGCCTTGGAGGAAAATTAAATAACGATCATTTTTTTAAACTAAAATATGGTGTTGAAAATGCAGGTTTCTGTTATTGTTTCTACTTATAATCAGCCGGAATGGTTAGAAAAAGTATTATGGGGATATAATATACAAAGTTTTAAAGAATTTGAGTTGATTGTCGCGGATGATGGGTCCGGTAAAGCTACGCGGGAAGTATTGGAACGGTTGACTCCCCAACTATCTTACCCGCTAAAGCACGTGTGGCATGAGGATAGAGGTTTCCGGAAATGTGAAATATTGAATAAAGCTATTTTGGCGGCGAGTACGGATTATTTGGTTTTTACTGATGGAGATTGTATCCCGAGGAATGATTTTATTGAGAAGCACATGAAATTCAGGAAGAAAGGGTACTTTCTTTCAGGTGGGTATCACAAGTTGTCGATGGATACTTCCCGTGAGATTCGTTCGCGGGATATCAAGTCGCAGGCTTGTTTTAATATCCGCTGGCTAAAACAGCACGGGATGAGAAATTCTTTCCGTAATAATAAATTGACTCGTTCTTCTTTTAAAGCCTTTCTCTTGAATTTCTTGACAACGACGAGGGCGACATGGAACGGGTGTAACGCTTCCGGTTGGCTGGAGGATATTATCCGGGTGAATGGTTTTGACGAGAGAATGGAGTACGGGGGACAGGATCGGGAGTTCGGGGAAAGATTGGTAAATGCCGGAATCCGGGGATTGCAAATACGTTATTCGGCTATTTGCTTGCATCTGGATCATGCACGGGGCTATGTGAATGAGAGTGCCTTGCGAAAAAATAAAAAGATTCGGAAGGATACCGTGTGTTTAAAACATGTCCGGACAAATTTTGGAATAGTAAAATCCGAAGATTCGATTTGTTAAATATCTAATCGTGTGTTTTATTGTTCAAAATTGGAATACTTTTTGCTATATTTGTAAATGTAACAAACCATAAAGAGCGGGACATGGTATTTGCAGAATTAAGTTATCAAATTTTTGAGAGGGCAACCTTGTGTTATCATGTGGCTGATAGCACGGATGCCGACATCAAGAATCCATACAAGTTAGAATCTATAGAGTATTATCTGTTCCAAAAGAATTGGGTTGATGCTATTCAATGGCACTTGGAGGATATCATACGTGATCCGGATATTGAGCCTGAATTTGCTTTGCAAATCAAGCGTCGAATTGACGAGTCGAATCAAAAACGTACGGATTTGGTGGAGTTGCTGGATGAATATTTTTGGAAGAAGTATGAAAATGTGATCTTGTTGCCTCATGCCACGATAAACACGGAAAGTCCGGCTTGGGCTTTAGACCGTTTATCTATTTTGTGTTTGAAGATATATCACATGGAACAGGAAACGCAACGGGTAGACGTGAGTCAAGGGCACGTGCGTAGATGTGAGAATAAAATGCATATATTATTGGAACAGAAACGTGATTTGATTGTTGCAATCGATCTGTTACTGGAGGATATTGAAGCCGGGAGAAAATACATGAAAGTTTACAAGCAGATGAAAATGTATAACGATCCGGAATTGAATCCTGTATTATATGGAAAAGAGATTTCACGATGCGTGTAAGAAAAGTTTTGGTGATTCGCTTCCGGCGGATAGGCGATGCCGTGTTATCTGTTGTGATATGCAGCACGATAAGGAAGAGTTTTCCCGAGGCGGAGATCCATTATGTCGTGAATGATTATCTGGAACCTTTATTTCAAGATCACCCGGATGTTGACCGGGTAATCACGTTTTCCAGTCGGGAAAACGATCATTTTTTCACGTACGTGAAGAAAGTCTTCCGGTTGATGCGCGAAGAACATTATGACGTGATCATAGATACTCGCTCCACGTTGAAAACATTATGGTTTAGTATTCTCTCTCCGGGAACAAAATATCGTATCGGTACGCGGAAATATTATAATCTTTTCTTTCATAACTACCGGATAAGGAATCATCAAAACGAAAGTTTGGACGAAGTATCCCGTAATTTGTTGTTGGTAAAGCCGCTGGAGAAAGAAGCACCTTTGGTGTATGATGCGGATTTTCGTTTGCAAGTAACGGAAGGAGAAAAGGAAGAATTTAAAAGATACATGATCGAGCAAGGGATTGATTTTTCCCGTTTGGTTATATTATGTACCCCTTTTACCCGCGTGGTGGATAAAAAGTGGGATATCCGGAAGATGAAGGAAGTGTTGTCCCGTTTGGTCTGGAAATACGATGCTCAATTGATTTTTAATTACTCGAAAGAAGAGAAAGCGGATGCTTTAAGTTTATTTGATGAAATGGGACAGGACAAGCATATCTTCGTGAACGTGGAAGCTGATACATTGCGGAAGTTGGTAGCCATGATCTCGTTATCTGATTTCTTTTTCGGGAATGAAGGCGGTCCTCGTCATATGGCGCAGGCTTGCGGAGTTCCCGGTCTGGCTATATACCCGCCTTGGGTGAACATGCAAAAGTGGCTGCCTTCCCGTGACGAACGCTATCAAGGGGTGAGTCCTTTGGATTTTATGCCTGAATCGGAAAGGGGTATGCTTTCGGATAAAGAGATATTCGATCGTCTTACCGAAGATCAGGTGTGGGGGCGGTTGGATTCCATGTTAAGAAAAATGATGAAGGATATTTAGATACCGTATTATTCATTATCTTTGGTGCCGTAATTGTGGTAAGTAAAATGAATAATATGAAGAATGTATACGTGATAGGGGTTTTCGACCTGTTTCATTTCGGTCATGTCGAGTTGCTAAGACGCGCGAGGGCGTTAGGTGATCGTTTGATCGTGGCTATTAATGGAGATGATATGGTTGCTTCTTACAAACGCAGGCCTTTTTTGTCCGAGCATGATCGACTGGAAGTCGTGAAAGCGTGTCGTTACGTGGACGAGGCTTTTATCATTCGGGAATACGATAATAAAGAATATATCAAGAAATACGGGATTAATGTTATCGTGCATGGTGATGATTGGGATGGAGAGGGGTATCTGAAACAGATTCGGGTGACACCGGAATTTCTGGAAGAGCATCATGTGGAGATGGTGTATTTACCTTACACGAAAGGAATAAGCACGTCGGAATTGGTTGAAAAGATAAGAAGCACGAAATAATGTATTCTAAAATTATAAATGTACCCATAGTTCTTGAGATCGGGGAGAATATTTTCATTCATATGGATGAGATATTGCAGCGTAATCATATTTTTTTCAAGGAGAAAATTTTAGTGACCTCCCCGGAGTTGAAAGAACTTTACAAACAGCAGATAGAGCAATTATCGTTTGATGAGATCATGCTTATTCAAGGCGGTTCTTATGAAGAAGCCCGCAAGGTGATGGGAAATATCACAAATAAGGATGCACTTTTGGTTGCTTTCGGGGGCGGAAGTGTTATTGATGCCGTGAAAATGATTTCGAACGACTTGAATCTAAGTTATATTACAGCACCTTCCACGTTGTCAAACGATGCCATTTATTCACCAATCGCTCGGCTTGTTCAAAACGGGAAAAAGCAAAGTTTCGGGGTAAAGGCTCCGTTAGGTATTATAGCGGATATTGAGATTATAAGGAGATCGCCTAGAAAATTGTTATTGGCAGGGGTGGGGGATTTGGTGTCTAATGCCAGTGCCGTGAAGGATTGGAGATTGGCGAATGCGGAAAAAGGCGAATATATTAATAATTTCGCTTTGACTTTGGCAACTCTCAGTGGTAATTCCGTGATGTCTTACACGATAGACGATATCGGAACGAATCGGTTTATCGGGGATCTGGCGAATGGACTGGTGATTTCGGGATTGGCGATGGTATTGGCGAATAGTTCACGTCCGGCGAGTGGTGGGGAACATCTGGTCAGTCATGCGATTGATGATCTTTACCCGATGCGAACGACTTTACACGGGTTGCAAGTGGCTTGGGGGCATTTGTTGTTAGAACGGGATTATCGCCAAGATGATGATGACTTCGAGAAATTGCGGCTATTCTTTGACCGAATGAAGATCACAGACGAATTGGAGCATGACCTTCACTTTTCGAGTGATGAGATCGCTCGGATTATTGCCCGGGCAAAAACTATCCGGGACAGATACACGATTTTATCTAAATTTTAGCCAGTTCTAAAAGTTTGTCCGCTATTCTTTCGGAAACTTTTCCGTCAACTTCTCCGACGACATAACGGGATAATTCTTCTCGCTTGGTTTTATTTTTGTCCGGATTTGCTAAGTTTTCACGGACATATTGTACCATTTCCTTGTAGTTTTTCGGGGTATCCCCGACTTCCCACAAGTAGAATTTCGAGATATCCAGTCGTTTGCGCACCTTGTGTGGGAATAATCTGTCTATCGGGCGATAGTGTAGAAACATATTGATAATAGCAGGTTTGCCTACCCCCGAAAATTCAAATACCGCACTTGACATATCGGAAATCAATAAGTCTGCGGCATGAAGAAACGGAAGAATATTGGTTTCGTTGAAATTTGCCAGATACACGTTGGGCGAGGTTGCCCATGTTTGTAACAAGTGCAAATCTTTCCGGTATTTTTTACGCAGGAAAAGATGCGAATGCGGTTTTAAAATAATGTTGTATTCGGCAAAGTCCTCGGGGAATTTCTTTCCCATTTTCAATACGGAAGAGGGATAGAATGTCGGGGCGTAAAGTATTGTTTTTTTGTTGGTATCCAAGTGGCGTTCTTGAAGAAATCTTTTCCGGTCATCGTCTGTCAACTTGAAATAGTTGTCCAGTTTGGAATAACCGGAAACATAAAAGATTGATTTTTTCTCGGGGTAGAGTTCGATCAAGTATTCTTCCAAGAATTTGCCATCAAGGAAACGTACATCGACTTCATTAAGTCCCGGTTCGATATTCATAGTCTTACCGCCCCATACTCCATGATTAATAAAAGCGGATTTATCGAATTGTGTATGTATATGGTGAGGAGTATTCCCGAACACGAGCGTGTTACAGAAACAATCTTCTTCTTCAAGTATATAAGTGAAGTTATTTTGCTTGCAATAATTGATAGATTCTTCCCTTTGGTTTATCTCATCACGATCTCTCGTCTTTGGAATAATCACGACATAGGGAACTTCACGTTTGATAAGTTCTCTGATAACGGGTTCAAATTGCGGAGAGTAGTATAATTTTTCGAGATAGAAGCCAATCACGTAGGTTTTCATACACTTTTGCTGTTAATAAACGATCGTTTAATAGGATACAAATATACAGCATTTTTGTATCCTATCCTCGTTTTGGTTGATATTTTTTATGCGCTAGTAATTAAGTGTTTACACTTTTGCAAGAATAATAGCGAACGATATATCTGTTAATATCATTAAACGATCCTTTATTGATTGTTTAAAATCAGCTGTAAACTAATAGAAACATTAATTTTATTTATCAATGTTACGAACATCTCTTATTGTATCCACTTATAATAGACCATGTGCTCTTGCGTTGTGTTTGGAAAGTGTTAGAAGGCAGAAACAACTCCCTGATGAAGTTATTGTTGGTGATGATGGCTCGAGAGATGATACAAGAATTTTGATCGAGAGCTTCCAGAAAGATTTTCCTGTACCGTTGTTACATATATGGCAAGAGGATAAAGGATTTCGTTTAGCACAATGTCGTAATAAGTGTATCGCGAAAGCCAAATATGAATATATTATTCAGATCGATGGGGATATTATTTTGAACCCTTATTTTGTTGCAGATCATATTGCATGTGCTGAGGAAGGATGTTATATAAAAGGTGGACGGGTGAATATTATGGAATCTAGAACGGAGCAGTTATGCAAGGACAGAACGTACACTTCTTTGGGATTCTTTTCTCGTGGATTGACGAGAAGAGAGAATTCGATTCGTTGCTTGTCACTAGCTAAATATCTTGCTCCTCGTCGAAAGACGCGTCCCGGGTTGGGGTGTAATATGTCCTTCTGGAAGAAGGATTTAATTCAGGTGAATGGGTATGATGAATATTATGTAGGTTGGGGTGGTGAAGATTATGATTTGAGTATACGTTTACAGAATATTGGTCGTCAAAAATTAGCGTTAAAATTTGCGGCTATTGGATTTCATTTATGGCATGAAGATAAATACATGGATAATAAAGAAAAGAATTTTAATTACTATTTTGACAAAGTGGCAGAGAAGGCAACTTGGTGTGAATGTGGAGTAAGCCAATATTTGAAAGAAGATACACAAGAAGAAGCGTGATGAAAAGTTTTTTATATTATTTGGAACATCGTTTCCGACTTGTGAAGTATCAACTACGTTTTCGGAAGAAACAAAAGGCATTGGGTTTTATTCTTGATATAAAATCAACGGATGAAACCTTGGATAAAATATTGCGGGACCATTGTTCTGTCAGTCGGTATGGTGATGGGGAATTAAATCTTATACGTGAAAAAGGGAATGGATTTTGTCGTTATAATTCTTCTTTGGCGGAAAGATTGCAAGAAATATTAATTACCGAAATTCCCAATCATATTACTTGTTTGCCTTACGCTCTGGTGTCACGGGAGAATTTGAATCTACGCACGAAAGTTTTTTGGTTAGGCTATTTTATCAAGGCACATGATGTTTTTGCCCGTAATCTGAAACCTGAAAAAGTGTATTATGATGCTTCATTTACACGTTTTTATTTCGCGTATAAAGACAAAAGCGTGTGTAAAGGATATCTGGAAAAAATCAAACAGATTTGGTCGAATCAGGATGTGCTTCTGGTTGAGGGAGAATATAGTCGTTTAGGTGTAAATAATGATCTTTTTGAAGGAGTACGTTCGTTACAGCGTATTTTGTGTCCCGCGAAAGATGCGTATGAAAAATACGATGATATTTTGAATATGACGGTCAAGCATGGAGATAAAAAATTAATCCTTGTTGCATTGGGACAAACGGCAACTGTATTGAGCTATGATCTGGCGAAATTGGGGTATTGGGCGATTGATATCGGGCATGTGGACGTTGAGTATGAATGGTTTTTGCGTGGGGCAAAAGATAAAATTCATATTAATGGGAAATATGTCAATGAAGCTAAAAATAATACTTCTTACAGGGAGAGAATCTGTAATGATGGTTATGAAGCAACGATTATAGAACGAGTATCGGAATCACCACTTTGAAGTTATATAATATGAAGAAAGTGCAGAAGATATTCTTTCTGGCAATGGGAGGCTTATTAGGGAGCGTGGGTATATTGTATGGGATGACATTTCATTATTTTCTTCTTTTTGTAGCTATCTTCTTCGCATTCTCGAACTGGAATTCTTTTATCGAAAAAGTGAGGAGCGGGAAGGATTATATTTTGGTATTTATTGTATACTTGTTGTATATCTCTTTGCAAACCATATTTTTGAATGCCGGGGTAAATGATAAGGCTTATTTCGGAATATTTGAAACTATATCACTCAATTTTATTTTAGTACCTGTTTATGTGGCAACATTGAGAGAGATAATGACTTCTCGACTATTGAAACAGTTCCTTTTTTTATTTTGTGCCGGGTGTGTGTTGTTGAATTTGTATATCGTGTTCTATCTTGTGGGAAAAGAAGCGTTTACGGATATGCAATCAACTATCGAGTTTTTGTATACAAGTCGTTTCGGTGATAATAAAATGTCGCTTTTAGGAGGAAGTTTATTATTGGAACCACAGGCGTTTACTATTGCTTTGACTGCATTAATTTCATATATAATGATTTTTATTGAACGTCGGTGGGAAATGAAAATTTTGTGCGGGATGATGTTGTTGTTATTATTGTTTTTTCTGTCATTTACTGTAACGAAAGCCGGGTTGTTAGCATTTACGGCTGGTTTTGTACTCGTAAATATTTATATCCTAAAAAAAAGAACATGGCGAATGCGTTTGACGCTATTAGCTTGTGTTTTTTTGTTTGTTTCCGGCGTATTTGTGTTTGATGGCTTTAGGGAAAAGTATAAAGAAAGGACAGGTGAAATTATTGTAGAACTGGGGAATATCAAACATGGCGTATACTCGGGCGGGACAATAGCGCCTCGGGTCGGTTTTATTCGAGAGGCGTATATACATGTTGATGAATTCGCTTTTTGGGGATTGGGTGTGTATGCTAAAAATAGAGTGAAAGAATGGTTTAAAAATTCCGATGCAGGGCTTGGTGAGTTTAGGAATGTGCATAATACATTTTTACATTATTGGATACAGGGAGGAGTGTTTGGTTTGGCAATCATGATATTTCTTTTTGGAGCTCCATTTTACATGATGATAAGAAATAGAAGATTCTCATATTTGATTGCTTCAATGATGGTTGTCATTATTATAACAAATGGTTCAACTATCCTGTTGGATCTGAATAATTCACGGTTTATAATTGTGTTATTACTTTCTATGTTTTATTACTATGGAGATACTTTTCGGCAAATAGAAAAGGCTATTACCCGGTAGATTCATTTAGGAAGCAATTTTTTATCGTCCCGATATTATAAAGAGAATATATCTTGTATATTTGTATGCCGAATGTATAATATGAGTTGGATGGTGAAGTTTCAGAAATATTTTTTTCTTTCTGTTGCTTTCCTGTTGGGAAGTATTATACCCTTGTATGGTAATGTTTTCAACTTCCTGTTGTTGATATTGGTTATATTCATGTTATGGAAGCGGAAAAGCAAAGTGTGGGAGACTTTACTGGCGGAACGATTGTATATCGGGGTGAATGTTGTATTCTTGCTTTATTTTATAGTACACACCGTGGCTGTATTATTGAAAGGGAATCCGATAGCGAAGCCTAGTTATGGGACGTTTGAGGTTTTAATACTTAATTTCGTGTTAATTCCGATGTGGGTTGCGACGTGGCGAGAATGGATTACTCTCGGCCTGATTAAAAAATTCCTTTTGTATTTCTGTTCGGGTTGCCTGTTGCTAAATATATATATATTATTTCTTGTGGTTGGAGATAAACTATTTACATCTCCGGGTGAGGCCTTGGAATATTTGTATAACAACCGTTTCGGTGAAAATAGATATGTATTAGGGAGTAAATATTGGTTAGAAGTTCAAGCGATGCTTTTAGCTGTTTCTGCATTGATTGTCTATTTCTTACTAATAATAGAAAAGGCGTGGAAAAAGAGAGGACTTTTGTTGTGTATGTTTGGGGTACTTGTGGTGTTTTTATCCTTTACCGTCACTAAATCTGCTATATTGGGTTTCTTGTTAGGTTTTATCGTGATGAATTTTTATTTGTTTCGAAAACTTTCTTTCAAGCGACAATTTTTGTTTGTTGGCGGTGCTTTGGTTTTCGTGTTGAGCTTAACTTTATTGATGGATTTAAATAAATATGAAGAACGGATACATGAAGTGGGAATTGAGGTGCAAAATGTACGTGAAGGGAAGTTTGTAGGCGGAACAGTTGCTCCGCGGCTTGCGTTTATAAAGGAGAGTTTCAGGCACTGGGATGAGTTTGCCTTGTGGGGATTAGGTGTAACTACAAAACATCGAATAAAGGCATGGTATGAAGCTTCGGATTTGAATATTGCGGTTTTTAATAATGTGAATAATACTTTCCTTCAATATTGGATTACGGCAGGATTGGTAGGTTTAGCTGTTATGATCTTTTTGTTTTTTGCACCACTTTATCAAATGATTAAAAGAAAGAAATTCTCGTTTTTAATTCTATCTGTATTATTGGTCTTTCTTGTTGTCAGTAATTCGTGTGTCACTTTATCGTGGGCAAATTCACGGGCATTGATGTTGATATTTCTTGCCATGTTTTATTTCTACGGGGATATGTTCTCCCAATTGGAAAACGATATTCCCCAAGAAGAAAAGCCTTCTATTTGATAAGCTTTCCTTTGCGGCTGAGTTTGATCGTGAAGCCGAAATTGTCTTTGAAAAGTTTGCCCAAGTCACTGTATAAGCCTGTTTCTATTGTAAACGGTAATTTGTGGAAAGGAAGAGTCACTTCCAATGCACCGGAGAACTGATCTTTATTGAATTTGTTTCCGTATGTTCCGTAGTTTTTTGAATACGAGAGTAATAATTTGTAAGGAGTTGTTTGCCATGCCATACCTTTTATCCCGACGTGGTGTCCAATGATACGGTTATTGATGATTCTAGTAAGGTTATCGCTTAAACCGGGTGTCATGAACGGGCTGCCGATAACTTGTCCGTATAGAGTCCATCCGTTGGCGTATTCACCGTTATTAAAATAGTTATCACATCCTCCGAGTACTTTCCTCCCGTAGAAATGACTGTTCGGGTCTTGTTTCGCTATTTCTTCCGGTGTTGCAGGTCTGTCATGGCGAGAGCCGGATTGATATTTGGTATAATAGAATTCATATATGACGTCGGATATCCATTGTTGCGGATTTTTTGAACCGTAATAGAAACAATAAGTTCCGTCCGGGAAGGAGCGAAAATCTGTCCCCGAGCCATCTTCGAAAGGGATATCGTGGTAAAATGATAATATGTAATTATCGGCAAGATAATTAATTCTTAGATGTTCCCGTCCCAAATGATTTCCCAAGGCATTGATAGAATCGCTGGTTGTGGCTCCCGCACCGCCGCCATCGGCAAAAATGATGCGGCCGTAATCACTGAAAGAGCCGGGTTGTTTTCCTAGAGTGGGATGTTTGCCTGCCCATTGTGCCCAATGTTCCAATCCGGCAATGATTTCCCAACGGCGATGAGGGGTGATTTTCACGTAAAGAGATTTGTTGTGCAAGCGAATATCTTTCACGTAACTATTGTCAGTCATCATATAATCAGCCCAATTAAATTGGAAAGCGATGATTCCTTTTGTGCCGGGAATATCTATAAAATCACTTCTAAGGTTATAACCCGGGAAAGTTCGGGAATTTCCGGAACGGACAAAATCCCCGTTGGTAGAAGAAACACCGTTATATTCTTCTTCCGGTTGAATCATGCCCAGATCGAGCCGAAGTTTACGCCAGCGGGCACTTACAAAAAGTTGGTCTAAAATAATTTTATTTCCCGGACTGGAGAGATATCCCCCCGCGGATACCCCATAGGCGAATTGAATCTTGTGTTTGTTCGTGAAATCGGAATAGAACCCTAGTTCCAATAAGGTTCCGTTCCCGTTAGGCATAAGTCCATGCCGATTGCTGACAGCCCAAAAGGGTAATGTCTTCTGTGTGGAAGCGAATCCCGATAAAGATGCGTTATAAACTACATCTCGTTTTTGTCCTTGGCCTGAAAAAGAAAACAGGGTTACAAGGATACATACCAAAAAAATCCTCATGTCGCCGATTTATGCACGTCTATTATTAATCTTCAGCGACAAATGTATCTCTTTCTAGCCTAAAAGGCATCGTTCGATCAAAGAAATATCTTCTTTATAGGTTAATTTAACATTAGAAGGTGAGCCTTGGATAATTTTGATAGAAATCTCCGGTAAATAGCGTTTCACGACACCACAATCGTCCGTGCTGAAAAAACAGGGATCTGTAAGTGCTTTATTATAAGCTCCTCGCAACGTGTTTGCTAGGAAGCCTTGTGGCGTTTGTACTTGAAATAGGGTAGAACGATCGGGGATGGCGTTCACGAATTGTTTCGTGGCATCACTTTGCAAAATGGTATCAGTGGCAGGAATGGCTGTCGTGCAGGCTTCACAATTGTCGAGAGCCTCAATCGTGTCACTGATCATTTGTTGGGTGACTAATAATCGCACGGCATCGTGAATGATGAATTTGCAATTCGTGTCTTGATAGGCGTTTAAGGCGGCTAAAGTGGAATGGTAACGTTCTTTGCCACCCGGGATAATCATTCTTACTTTGCCAAATCTTTCCTTGGTAACAATCTCTTGAGTTTCATTCAAGTAATCTTTATGGACAACAATAATGATTTCGTCAATAAGTTCGTTTTGCTCGAATACTCCGAGTGTATGAGCCAATACTGTTTTCCCTGCAATGGTGATAAATTGCTTCGGGAGTTCGCTGCCTAATCGTCGACCGGAACCACCGGCCAGAATTACTCCAATGCTCTTCATTATAATTGAAAATTGAAAATGTGAGTTTCTCAATCTTTAAGAGGTTTGACAAAGGTAGATTTAATCGGCAATTATAGAATCCGTTAATTCGAATTCCAGTTCGCCGCCGTTTATGATTTCATCATGCGTAATCCATGTGCGATCCAAGGGGTCTCCGTTCAATAAAACTCTTTTCACGTAAATGTATTGATCGTTTTCCCTATTGGCTTTTATCACGAAACGGCGATCTTGCCCGAGTTTGATAATTACTTTCTTGAATAAGGGCGTCCCTAACTGGTATTTGGTGTCACAAGGATTGACCGGATAGAATCCTAGGGCAGAGAATACATACCACGCGGACATTTGACCACAATCCTCGTTACCGCACAGACCGTCGGGACGATCCGTGTAAAGTTCCCGGCGAATTTTGTCTATATAGTATTGAGTCTTGTATGGTTTGTCCGTGTAATTGAACAAATAAGCCACGTGGTGAGAAGGTTCATTTCCTTGGGCGTATTGTCCGATTAATCCGCTGATGTCGGGAGAAGCGTTGCTGCCCTCGATGACGGAAGGCAGGGTGAACAAGCTGTCTAATTTTCGGGCGAAAGCTTCTTTGCCGCCGTGTAAAGAGATAAAGCCGTCGATATCATGGGGAACAAACCACGAGTATTGCCAAGCATTTCCTTCCGTGTAATCGTCGTTGCGATGCGTGGACGAGAAAGGGGAGAAAGGAGTTCTCCAACTGCCGTCCGCTAATTTGCCCCGCATCAATCCGGTTGAAGGATCGAAGAGGTTCTTGTAATTTTTAGATGATTCCATGAAAAAGAGATAATCGTTTTCTTTCCCCAAGGCTTTTGCCATTTGCGCGATACACCAGTCGTCATAAGCAAATTCAAGGGTTTTGGATACTGATTCTTTTTCCAGATCACACGGGATATAATTGTATTCCCGGAAAAGTCCCAGTCCGTGTCCTTTGGAAAGGGATGTTTCTTTCATCGCCTCGTATGCTTTTTCCACGTCATACCCCCGGATTCCTTTTAAATAGGCTTCCGTGATAACCGGAATGGCGTGATTGCCTATCATGCAGTGGCTCTCGTTACCCATTAGTTCCCAGTTAGGTAACAACCCGTGAATCTCGTAATGCCGGATGAAAGAGTTGATCATATCATTCACCCGATCTTTTTGAGTAATGGTAAAGAGAGGGTGTGATGCCCGGAATGTATCCCACAAGGAGAATACCGTGTATTGATTTTCTTTCCCCACGCTATGAATTTCTCCGTCCGGTCCTTTATAATTCCCGTGTGCATCAGAGAACAAATAAGGGGCAAGGTACGCGTGATAGAGAGCCGTGTAGAATGTGCGTGTTTCCTCTTTTGTGCCGCCCTCGACTTTGATACGCGATAAAGCCCGTTTCCATTGTTGTTTGGCTTCTCTGCGCACTTTATCAAAGCTCCAGTGCGGGAGTTCTTGATCAAGGTTTGCCGCGGCTCCCTCGCAGTTTGCAGATGAAATGCTGACTTTGACCAATATTTTGTTGGTTACCGTACCGAAATCAATCCATGCATATCCTTTATCGGAAACGATTTTTTGTCCGTTTCTCAATAATTGCAACGTGTCAACACCCGCCCAGATGTCAACATCCTGCGAGAATTCCATGAAAAAATAGACATTGTGTTCCCGTGCCCAACCGGTGGATTTTCGATAGCCTTGTATCGTGCGGTTATTGATTTTCTTGATAGAGGTCATTACCGTGCGATCCCAATTTCTTGCCGTGGTTAAATCCAGTGTCAGCCCGTGGACAGCATTAGACGGGTATTGATAGGCGTGCATTCCACAACGGTTGGTGACCGATAATTCGGTTTTTATACCGTTGTCGAAAGTTACGCTATAATATCCGGGTTCGGCTGTCTCGTTGGCATGAGAGTATTTGGCGTACCCGGAAGTGATGAAGTCGATGGCTTTTTCTCCCGGTTGCGGGCGTCTTGTGACGGGTAGAAGTCGGATATCCTGCAAATCGCCGATTCCGGTTCCGCTTAAATGTGAATGTGAGAACGAGGATATGATGCTATCACTGTAATGATAGCCGGAACACCACTCCCAACCGCTGCGCGGATTATCCGGGCTCAGTTGAATCCCCCCGAAAGGTACTGCCGCACCGGGGAAGCAATGTCCTTGTCCGGCAGTCCCGATAAATGGATCAACGTAGTCCGTTACTCGTGTTTCTTTTTCTTTTCGACAGGATGTAAAGAACCCGGTAAAACAAAGCAGGAGTAGAAGGAGTCGTGTTTTCATGATATTCGTTTCTAGGCGTTTAATTCATTCCATACAAGCGCGGATGCCCCGTAAATGGCGGCATTCGTGGGTAGTGACGATCGAAGTATTTTTACTTTTTGCTTGAATACATACAACATATTGGCTTCCATTTGTTCCTGCGTGGTCTTGAACAACCATTCACCGGCGTTTGCCACGCCGCCTTGCAGGAATATGGCTTCCGGGCTGATTATAGCAACCAGATTTGCCAATGCTTTGCCCAATTGTTCCCCGGTGATTTTGAAAGCTTCAAGAGCGATGGGATCTCCTTTTTGAGCGGCATCGTATACTTTCTTTGCCGTGATTTCCGTGTAAGGAATGTCCCGGAGTGTGCTGGGGGTATTTTCAAGAGCGAGCAACTCGCAAGCCGTGCGTTTGATTCCGGTAGCGGATGCGTAGGTTTCCAAACATCCCCGACGACCGCAATTACAGTACCTGTCACCGCCGCACACGAGCGTATGTCCTACTTCACCGGCCAGACCATCGTGCCCGTAAACGAGTTTTCCGTTCACCACGATTCCACTACCCAGTCCGGTTCCCAGCGTGATAATCACGAAATCTTTCATGCCTTTCGCCCCGCCGTACACCATTTCCCCGATAGCCGCGGCTTTCGCGTCATTCGTGATAAAGGAGGGTACGTTGAATTGTCTTACAAGTAATTCTACCATGGGAATCGTGCCTTTCCATGATAGATTGGCTGCGTTCTCGATCGTACCGTTGAAATAATTACCATTTGGGGCACCGACACCGATACCGACCAGTTTAACGTCCAGTTTGGAGAGTTCTTTTTTTACCGCTTTATGTAAGTCCAGAACGAAATCTTGTGGAGTATTGTATGCCGTGGTGGATAAAGATCCGTCTGCCAGACAATTCCCATTTTTATCAATGATTCCGAAAGCGATGTTGGTACCGCCAATGTCAATACCTAAAGAGACAGTAGTTTGCATAAATAATATATAAATTTGACAACAACATGATTTGCATTTTTAACGCGGTTAAAGGTAATAAAAAAATAAGAGACCGATGGGGCGATCTCTTATTTAATTACTAACTACTAACCTAAACATACAAACTTATGAAAAAAAACTGTGTCTTCTATCTGTTTTCTACATTACAAAGATAGGGGGTATTCTATGATTTAATAGTTAATAGTTCGTTAATCTTTTGTGTATATAGATTTAAATCTGATAAACGAAATGCAATAAAAACACGATCAAATTTAGAGTTTCAAATAGAAATCTTTTGTTAATCGAGCGTAACTCTCGTGATAAACGTGACGTTCGGTTTCTAGTGTAATTGTTTTATTTACAATATCTTTTTGTCGCTTGGAAATTTCCATGAGCTTACGCTTCGGGGGCTTGTTCGGGGTTGGGCAAATTGTTGTAAATTTGTTAATAAACCATTTGTGCGATTGCGCTAGTGTTATAAAATGCTCCGCTTCGGGAATCGGTAAGATGATACAAATTTTTCCTTCCGGGGATAGTAGTTTTTCGGAAACATTTAATATGTCCTCGTGCGAGAGAGTCGAGCAATGGCGTGCCATTGTTTTGCTTCGTTCCGGGTTTTGGGTGGAGTTGATAAAGAATGGCGGGTTGCACGTGATGATATCATACAGGTAATCCTGTTTGAAATCTTGTACCCGTCCTTGGAAAACTTGAATTTTCTCTTTCCACGGGCAATCTTGCACGTTTTCTTTTGCTTGCTTGCAGGCGGCAGGATCGATTTCTATGGCGTCTATTTGTAATTCCGGGTTTCGTTGAGCTGCCATGATAGCTATAAGTCCTGTCCCGGTCCCGATGTCCAGCAAATGGTGTGTGTCGGTTAAGTCTGCCCACGCTCCTAAAAGAACACCGTCTGTGCCGACTTTCATCGCGCATCTGTCTTGACGGATCGTGAACTGTTTAAATTGGAAGTAATCGTTTGCCATAATTAGTTGCCTTTGCAAGGCTTAAAGTTTATAAGGTTCATAAACTTTATGAACCTTATAAACTTTATAAACTATTTTTCTTCTTCTTTCTTCTCCTCTTCTTCTTCGAGGTTTAGCATGTTTTTCTCCAATAGTAAGTTGTACCATTGAATCATTTTGCGCATGTCTGACACGTAAACCCGGTCTGCATCATATTCCGGAACGACGGATTCAATGTAATTCGTGATAACATTGGAGGCTTCCTTGTGATTGATTGTCGGCTTGCCTTCTTCTTTTTTGTAGATTCGTTTGAATACTTCTTTTAAAGGCATGTCTTCATCTTCCGTGTATATGGAAATATCTTCAAGAGAAATAATTTTCGCATTAGAATAAGCAGGAAAGCGTTTTCCGTCAAGTAATGATTCTACGATTAAAGCATTCGATGTATTGCTAATTAATTTGTATAATCCCGGTTTTCCTGAGATGGATAAAATTTCTTTCAACATATTGCTTTCTTTTTGTGTTTAAATGAGGGACAAAAATACGAATCAATGTTTAAAACTAAAAACAATGAATTGTTTATTTTTTCGCACTCTCGTGCAACGTTTGGATAAAAAAGTGCATCTTGCTTGTGAAAAAGGATAATAAACGTGACTAATGGACGAAGCGTGGGTGATAGAGGAATGCCGGAAAGGTAATCCGAAAGCACAAAAGTCTCTGTATGAATATTTCGCTCCCAGAATGATGGGCGTGTGTATCCGTTATGCCGGGAATCGGGATGCGGCAGGAGATTTATTGCAGGATGGCTTCGTGAAGGTTTTCATGCGATTGAATGAATATATGGCGGTTGGTAGTTTCGAGGGGTGGATGCGGAAAATATTTATCAATTGCGCATTGGAGAGGATTCGTAAGGAGAGGATTTTTTCCAGAGTAGTAGAAGGGGAGATTGATGTGGAGGATACGATACCTTCGGTATTAGAGACGTTGACGGAAATGGAAATGTTGCAAATGATCCGGTTATTGCCCGAGGGCTACCGTACGGTGTTTAATTTATTTGCAATCGAAGGATTCTCGCATAAGGAAATCGGGGAGATGCTTCATATCACGGAAGGTACTTCCCGGTCACAATATGCCAGAGCCCGACAGTGTTTACAGGAAATGATCAGAAAGATGTATTGATTATGGATAAAAGAGAGCGATTTGACGATATTTTCCGGGAGCGGTTATACGATTTGAAGTATAACCCGACGGAAGCCGCTTGGGAAGGGATTGCCGCCCGTCTTCCACGTCGTCGTTTTGTCCATAAGCGGGTGTACCGGGTGGTTGCCGTGGCGGCGGTTTTATTGCTTGTGGTTAGCGGGAGCATTTTATATTTGTGGCACGAGGGTGAAGATAATTTTTCTCCCGTTACCGTGTTACAAAACGAGAAAATGAGTCCCGTACCGTTAATCACGAGCGAGAAGAAGATTGTATTAGTCGCGGAGGCTGCTGGAATAAGGGAATTGAAGCCGGTGTCTTGCAAGGAAAATAGTGTATCGCGGGAATTTGTACAAGCGTGTAGTCCGATAAATAGAAACTTGGTGGCTTTGCAACACGAGGGCGAATCCGCGATGATATTAGCCGATTGTGATGTTACTCCTTCGATAAAGAAGAAGGCACGTAAGTGGCGAATTGGAGTGGGAAGCGGCAATTTAGGATTGGCAGGCGTTTCTTTGAATAATGTAGATAATATGGCTCCGTCGCAAGATTTGGGAAACAATACGGATCCTGAAGATAACGATAGACAGCCATTGTCCAGGGCAACATCGACACCCCGTTATGAACCGGAAAAGTCGACTCGGGTAAAACATTTAATGCCTGTATCCATAGGTCTTTCTGTGTCTTATCCGTTAAATGAACGTTGGAGTTTTCAAACCGGATTGACATACACGTATTTACGTTCAAAATGGAAACATGAATCAAGTAGTCGGGTTGTTCAAAAACAATCGCTGCATTTTATCGGGATACCTGTTTCGGTAAATTATAGACTCACGAATTGGTTACGTCCATATTGTTATTTCAATGCCGGAGTATTGGCAGAGGTAAATGTCGCGGGGCGACTTAAAAACTCGTATGGACATGAAGATATACGTGTGCCGGGAATATTGTGGACAACATATACACGCGTGGGAATTGCTTATCCGCTAATCCGTTTTGTTTCGATCTACGCGGAGGGTGGAATGTGTTACTATTTTAATTACAGGGGAACAATTGAAACCGTTCGTTCCGAGAATGCATTCAATTTTACGGGACAACTGGGGTTGCGGTTAAACTTTTAAACACGAGAATATGAAACGATTAAAAAGTTATATGACAGGTGCTTGGAAATGGTTGCTTTCCTCTTTGTGGATTGTATTTGGATTTACGGCTTGTGAAGAAGAATATGAAGCATCTATGTATGGTTCTCCTCATGCCACTTTTGTTATTAAGGGAAAAGTTGAAAATAGTGCTAAACAGGGCTTGCCTAGAGTTCAAATTGTAATACCTTTGTATGAGGTTCGTGATACAGTGGAAGGTGTGCCCGTGAAAAAGGAGTATGGCGATACGTTATATACAGACCAAAGAG
Organism: Butyricimonas sp. DFI.6.44; assembly: GCF_022132345.1. NCBI lineage: Bacteria > Pseudomonadati > Bacteroidota > Bacteroidia > Bacteroidales > Odoribacteraceae > Butyricimonas > Butyricimonas sp. DFI.6.44. Next base: position 222,539 of record NZ_JAKNJD010000010.1, read on the forward strand.
GACAATTTTTTTGGGAACGTGTAGATTACCCGGGAGGGAAGGATTTTGAATTACGATTTTACGATATATACCCGCGGGAAGGTTGTGATGCGTGTCAAGCAGATACTTTAAAGGTTAGTTTCTCTCGGGATGAACTGATAAAGGGTGAAGATGATGACAATTCATGGTATTTCGGACGTGCCGATAAAAATATAACCGTTGTGCTGGAAGAAAAACGGGATGAATGATAATATTAAAAGTAAGGAAAATGAAACGCTTAAAAAGTTATTTAGATAAAAGTTGGAGTGGGCTGCTCTCTTCTTTATTGGCAGTATTAGGATTTTCCGGTTGTGGAGGTTCTGCCGATTCACCGGAGGATATACCTCTTATGTATGGAACCCCGACAGCTTCCTTCTCTATTAAAGGTAAAGTACAGAATTCTGCCGGGCATGCATTGCCGGGTGTCCGGGTTGTTATTCCTAAGGTGGAATTCTATCAGGTTGCCACGGAGAGTTTTATCCCGGACTATCCGATAATCACGGAAGAAAGACGTGATACCTTGTATACCGACGAGGAAGGGCGTTTCGGGCGTAGGTTTTATGATTTCCCGACGGATACCGTGCGGTATGAATTACAATTTTACGATGTGAATCCGCTGGCGGGAGTGCCTGCCTGCGAGCCGGATACGTTAAAAGTAACTTTTACACGTGACGAGTTACAACGGGATAAGAATGATAACGAGTGGAACCGGGGAAATGTAGTGAAAGAGATTACCGTAACCTTGAAAGAGAAGGCAGATGAGTAATAAACCGGGTTTACGGCAACGTTTAGGATTAGAGTCTTTTAGGGCTAAGCGGCAACAGCAGAAGGAATCGCACGAGCTGCGTACTTTATTTTGGGAATGTACGTTGCGTTGTAATGTTGCCTGTCGGCATTGCGGGAGTGATTGCCGTGCATGCGTCGAACAGGCGGATATGCCGAAAGAAAATTTTTTACGGGTGATAGATTCTATTACTCCACACGTGGATACGCACCGTGTGTTTATTATATTCACGGGCGGGGAACCTTTGATGCGAAAAGATCTGGAGATTTGCGGACGTGAATTGTATCGGCGGGAGTATCCTTGGGGAATTGTGACGAATGGTTTGCATCTTTCCCGTCAGCGTCTGGATTCTTTATTGCAAGCCGGAATGCATTCAATCACCGTCAGTCTTGATGGATTTGAAGATGCTCACAACTGGCTCCGTTGTCACCCGCTAAGTTTTCAACGGGCGACCGAGGCGATTCGGATGCTTACCGGGGAGGAGGAGATTATTTGGGATGTCGTGACTTGCGTGAATCAAAATAATATAGAGCAGTTGCCTGCTTTTCGTGATTTTCTTATCGGGATAGGGGTGAGGCGTTGGCGTATATTCACGATATTTCCGGTTGGACGAGCCGCAGAAGTTCCTGAATTACAATTATCCGACAAGCAATTTACCGGGTTGCTGGATTTTATTGTATCTACCCGTCAAGAAGGCAAAATACAACTGAATTTCGCTTGTGAAGGTTTTCTGGGAAGATATGAAATGAAAGCCCGCGACTATTTCTACCATTGCAACGCGGGTATCTCCGTTGCTTCTGTCCGAGTGGACGGTTCTATTTCCGGATGTCCCAGCATCCGGGCAAATTATAATCAAGGTAATATTTATCGAGATGATTTCATGCAAGTGTGGAATGAACGCTTTGTTCCTTTCCGTGACAGGGAATGGGCTCGTCAAGGAGAATGTGCCGATTGTTCCATGTTCCGCTATTGCGAGGGAAACGGGATGCACCTGCACGACGAGGCAGGCAGGCTTCTCGTGTGTCATTACAGGAGAATTGAATAAAATTCATTTTCAACTTTCAATTCTCCATTTTCAATTGTTTTACATTCCCCGTTGTTTCTTGATTTTCTCGTATGCCTCGTTGATGGCCATAAATTTTTTCTCGGCTGCTTTGCGGATGTCTTCTCCCATGTACCCGACTTTATCCGGGTGGTTCTCTCTTGCCATTTGTCGATAGGCTTTTTTCACCTCTTCATCCGTGGCGGAAGGTGTTATGCCCAGCACTTGATAAGCCGAATCCGAATCATCGTAATACATGGCTTTGATAGACTGATACGTGGTCGAGTCTATGCCCAGAAGATCGGATATTCTATCCAGTAAGGCTATTTCGCGGTTGCATACATTACCATCTGCTTTTGCCAGCCCGAACAGGAAATACAGTAATTGTGTACGCGAGTAGATATTCATGTTCGCGCGTATTTGCATGGCGACTTGATCTACAGCGATCTCCTTGTTTAATAAATCCTTGATGATTGCCACGGCTTCCCGTTCGCCTTTCGCGCCGAAGTTATCACGGAAGAATCGTTTGACGTATTCCAGTTCGCCTTTTGTCACTTTCCCGTCCGCTTTCATGAGGCCTGTCGCCAGCACGACGAGGCTGAAAAGAAAATCACCTCTGCCCGTCGGACCGGACGCGGGGTTTTGTGATTGCTGTTGATTCGTGATCACGGTTGCGGTATCAAATGTCGATCCGATGAAGAAACCGAACAACGCTCCTATGGGGCCTCCCATCGCGAATCCTAATCCCGCTCCTATCCATTTTCCGTATTTTGCCATAATATATTATTGTTTTTTATTCGGGTTGTTTAGTTGTTGAATGATATCGTGTATTTGTTTTACGATCCGATCGTCGTCATTGTTGTAAATGACAAAATCCGATTTTGGCAATTTCTCGCTGTCGGGCATTTGGTTGTTGATACGTTCCATCACTTTCTCCCGGCTGGTAGAGTCCCTCGCGACAACTCGCCGGATGCGGGTTTCCATATCCGTTGAGATCAAAATAATGTAATCGAAAAGAGATTCAAGTTTGGATTCGAAGAGGATTGCCGATTCGAAAAATACCAGTTTGCTCTTTTGTACCGAGCACCAGTCGCGGAAATCTTGGGTTACAACCGGATGAACAACGCGGTTCACTTCCGTGATGGCACGCTTGTCGTTGAAGATGATAGAAGCAAGTTGTTGTTTATTCAATCCACCCTCGGGCAAATAGATATTCTCCCCGAAACGTTGTATCAAGGCTTGCCGGATATCTTGATTCCGGTTCATGAGCGAAGAGGCTCTCCGGTCGCTGATGTACACGGGATATCCCAAGATTTCGATTATCTTCGCGATAGTGGATTTGCCGCTACCGATACCCCCTGTCAATCCGATTTTAAGCATGGTTTTATTTTTTCTTTTCGATTAAATATTCAACCGATTCGGGCATGAGCACGAGAGATTTGATATGCGCGGGTTGCTTGTCCACGCTGATTTTGAGGGCTGCCGGGTTGCTTGCAATCTGGTCGTAATCCACCGAGAACGAGAAACTGGTATCCGATACCGATTCGTAACGGCTGAGCCCGATATCAAACGTGAAATCTATATTCTGGGGAAACAGGCGAATCAATAGCGAATCCGGTAAATTTTTCACTTTTATCGTTGCCTTTTTCTTGGCTTCAGTGAAACGCTCCACTTCTACTTTCACTTTTGCCCCGCTCTCCGAGATTTGTGTTCCGGGAATTTCTTCGAAGGAAACACTTTTAGTCACCTCTTTGGATAAGTCCTTTAGTTTTAATGGCGTGGTGTACACTCCTTTCAAGGTATCAAGAATCGTGGCAGGTCCGCTGATATCCACGTGATCGGGTGTCACGGAAATGTCGTTTTTCAACATGTACTGTCTTTTGAGCGTGTAATCGACTCGCGGGATGACAGGGACTTTCTTGCTTCCGAATTGCGAGAACTGGAACGTGATGGTTTCCGGTTTTATGTTAATTAATTTGATATCGGAATTGAGTTGTGCGCTGATTCGCTCTTTAATATCAACCGTGCTGATCGTGTATTCCAGCATATCTTTGCGCTCAAGGAGCGAACTCACGTTGATCGCGATGGGTAAAAAAGAGGTACCGATGCTGTAACGCAACAGCGTGAAACCGTGCGCCCTGATTTCTAATGTCATGTTCTTGGGAGGCTCCGAAACGAGTAGTTTACCCTTGGGGAGATCCGTGTATCTTATCGGGTAAGTGAGTTCCGTGGTGTACTCTTTATTCAGCGTGTTGAGAAACCATAGAACCGTGGCAATAATAAGGCAAACCCCATAAGTGATCACGTTGCGTTTTATATGCAGATCGTGATGGGATTTAAAGAAATTGACAATCTTATCAATAATACCACGCATACTTGTTGTTGTTACAGGTTATAAGTCGCAGGTTACAGGTTGTTTTTTTACTTGAACCTGCAACCTGTAACTTGTAACTGATCGTATTATTTAGCCGCGGGAACGTCTGTCATGTCTTTCACGATAGCTTCCTTGCTTACTTTTAATCTGGCTTGACTTTCAACCTCAATGATCACGGTGAAATCGTTGATCTCCACGATTTTCCCGAAGATTCCCCCGGTCGTCATGATTTTGTCGCCTTTTTTTAGTTCATCCCGGTATTTTTTCAATTCCTTTTGTCTTTTCATCTGCGGTCTGATCATGAAGAACCAGAAAACAACCACGATAAGAATAAGGAAAATGAATTGCATGCTTGCGCCACCGCCCTGAGTAGCTGTCTCTTGTAATGTCAGCATAAAAATTGTGTTCATAAATCTACTTTTTTATTGAGTTTTTATATTTGCAATTATTTTTAGTTCCACTACTTTTTCCGGAACGTTTGCAAAGATATTAATTACTTTGTATTGTTTACCATATCTGCCCGAAGAGTTGAATTCAACTTCAATTTTTCCTTCTCCGCCGGGGGGGATTGGTTTTTTGTCGTACTTCGGAATCGTGCAACCGCAACTGCTTTCCACGTTCAGGATCACGAGACTTTTTTTACCCGTGTTTTTGAAATGAAACGTGTGTGTCACGATCTCGCCTTCCGCCATATCCCCGAAATTGAAAGATTTATCTTTTATTTCAAATTTTGCCGTGGCGGTAGAGTCGTTTACCGCGGTTCGTGTGCTTGCCGGACTCTCGTTTTGTTGTTTGTCTTTTACTTTCCCCTCGCAGGAGCAGAGCAAGAGCGCGATGCCCGAAAACACGTAAAATATTCTTTTCAGCATATTTTTCATTTTGCCAACGAAAGTACTATATAATTTTAAAAAATGAGGTGCTTCATCGAATAATTTTTATCCCGGATATTTTTCATCGTTTCGATACCTATATCGAGATGCTCCCGGACAAAGTTTTGCGTGACCGCCTTGTCCGACTCCGTGGTTTTTATGCCGTCCGAAATCATGGGACTGTCCGAAATCAGCAGCAACGCTCCCGTCGGGATGCGATTGGCAAATCCCACTGTAAAGATCGTGGCTGTTTCCATGTCTATCCCTAGAGCTCTGGTTCCCACGAGATACTCTTTGAAATGCTCGTCAAATTCCCATACCCGTCGGTTCGTGGTGTAAATAACTCCCGTGTAATATTGCTTGCCGTGCCTCGTGATCGCTTTCGAGCAGGCTTTCTGGATGCTGAAGGCAGGAAGTGACGGTATTTCCCGCGGCAGATAATCATCCGAGGTACCTTCGCCCTTGATCGCCGCGATGGGGAGAACGTAATCTCCCACGTGGTGTTTGGTTTTTAATCCCCCGCATTTCCCGAGGAATAGAACGGCTTCCGGTTCGATAGCCGTGAGCAGGTCTAACACGGTGGCGGCGTTAGGACTCCCCATGCCGAAATTGATCATGGTAATCCCGTCGTGCGACACGTTGGGCATATTTTTGTCTTCACCCAAGATCGGGGCGTTGTATTTTTTCGCGAACAGTTCAAGGTAATAATCGAAATTCGTGAGCAGAATGTGCTTCGAGAAGTCCTTTAACGGACGTCCCGTGTAACGTGGTAACCAATCGTCTACAATATCTTTCTTTGTTTTCATCAAACTTTTAGTTTTTGCCTTTTAGTTTTTACCTTTTATCTTTACTTTTGTTGCCTTAAAAGTAAGATTTTATTACCGAATGACAAAGAAAATACCGGCTGAAAATTCTCGGGCAGGCATAGAGGATTTGAAAGAAATTCGAATTGAAGATTATACTTATGATCTTCCGGAGGGGCGTATCGCCAAGTTTCCCTTGGAGCGACGCGAGGCTTCGAAATTGTTGATATACGAGGACGGGGAGATTGGCGAAAGGCATTTTTATGATGTACCCGCGATGCTGGAACCGGACATGATGCTGGTATTCAATAACACGAAAGTGATTTATGCCCGTGTGCTTTTTCAAAAAACGACGGGTGCCGTCATCGAGGTTTTTTGCCTCGAACCCCATTCGCCCGCCGATTACGTGCAGAGTTTCGCTTCTTACGGGCGATGCGAGTGGAAATGCATGGTCGGGAATCTGAAAAAATGGAAAGAGGGGACGATATATTGCCATTATCAAGTGAACGGGGTTGATTGCCGGTTGGCTGCCACGCTAAAATCACGGGAAGAGAATGACGTGATTGTCGAGTTCACGTGGGATGCTTCGCTTAGTTTTAGCGAGGTGCTGGAGTGTTGCGGGCGTATACCTATTCCCCCTTATTTGAACCGGGACTCCGGGGAGGATGATAAAATCCGTTACCAGACGGTTTATTCCAAGAATGAGGGTTCGGTTGCTGCCCCTACAGCCGGGTTACATTTTAGTGTCCCTGTGCTGGATGCTTTGCGGGAGAAAGGAGTCGCGATAGAAGAGTTGACACTGCACGTGGGAGCCGGGACTTTCCGCCCGGTGAAAAGCGAAACTATCGGCGGGCATGATATGCACACGGAACATATATCCGTGCGTCGGGAAGTCATATCGCGTTTGTACCATCACCCGGAAAAGATTGTTGCGGTGGGAACAACTTCCGTGCGGACACTGGAAAGCCTTTACTGGATGGGGGTAAAGCGGTTGACGGGAGTCGATGATTTCAATTCTTTGGAACAATGGGAAGTCTATTCTTTACCGGCATCTTATAGTGTACGGGAAGCCATGGGAGCGTTGTTGGCGTGGTTTGACGAGCACGACACGGAATTATTGAAAGCGAAGACCACGATTATTATCGTGCCCGGTTATACTTATCGGGTGATCTCGGCGATGTTTACTAATTTCCACCAACCGCAAAGTACCCTGTTGTTGCTCGTTGCGGCGGCTATCGGTGAGGATTGGCGGAAAGTGTACGACTACGCGTTAGCGCGTGATTTCCGTTTCCTGAGTTACGGGGACAGCAGTTTTTTGAAAGTACGGACAACTAAAAGCGTGGAATAAAATGAAAAGTTTGAACCTTCCTTCTTTTGATTACAAGGTGAAGAAGCAGAACGGACAGATTTGGATATTCGATATTATCCGAAAGCGTTACGTTGTGCTGACCCCGGAGGAATGGGTAAGACAACATTTTATTCATTTTCTGGTAGCGTGTAAGCATTACCCCGCTCAATTGATCGCCGTGGAGAAGGAAATACAAGTATGCGGGATGAAGCGCCGCTTTGACGTGGTGTGTTACGATCGTCAAGCCAATCCCTATCTTATCGTGGAGTGCAAAGCTCCTTCCGTGGCATTATCACAGGTCGTTTTCGATCAAGCTTTTCAATATAATTTATCTATTGCAGCCCGTTTCGTCGCTATAACAAACGGTTGTGAGCATTTCTGCGGTGAGGTTGCCCGGGAAAACGGCTTTCGGATCGTTCCGGAGATTCCTGATTTCGGGGTGTAGACAATTATTGTTTTGACAGAACATGCCCACGGCATTATAAATGAAATGCCGTGAGTATGTAACATGTCCTTTTTTGTACGAAATTGCAACCAACTTGGAGGCGAACTCTACTGTTTTTCAATAGAAAGGCTGCATGCCATCCCCATGTCATTAAACCAACGATTAATGACAGTCAAATATAGATAATTTTTGCGAGAATCCTACAAAACAGCCTATTATTATTTTATATTGGTAATCAAATACTCGCGTACTTACAACATTATTATTATCTTTTAGCAACAAGCGGCAAATTGATAATTATTAATCGTTCGTTTAAAGCGATTTTTGAACTATTCTTACACTGTTATTAGTGTGTTCCCCACGTGTTCAGTTATTTTGTAATAATTATTAATGATGCTACAAGTGTTTAGGTTGATATCAAATCTTTTGTAATTCTCGTGGAAGTATCATGATTTTTCAGCTGCAATAGGAGTTTCATGGAAGTATGATAGGAGTATGATAGAAGTATCTCCCAGTGAACTATAAAAGAAACGATTCGAATATAGCTGCGATGCAACTGATTATCTTATATATATGGTAGGATTATAACCTCCCCTCTTCATAAGAGGGGAGGTGGAAAGAGGAAATGTTTTTTATATCCTACTTTAATTCTTTCGTGTCGTTTTTGAAATAATTGTCCAGTAATCGGAAGGCAGCGGCGAAAGAACTTTCTTCATTGCTTAATACTTTTTCTTCAGCCTGTTTGATTTGTTCTTTTTGGCTTTGGTAGAAACGGTTTCTTAATTGCTCATCTATGGTTTCGTACATCCAATATTTGGCTTGTTCGCTGCGTCGCGTGTCGAAATACTTGTTTTGCTGGGTAGCGCTACAGTATTGAAGTATATTTTCCCATATTTCCTTGATTCCGGTTTTCTCGTAAGCGGAACAGGTCATCACCTTGGGTTCCACTCCCGATTCGTGGGGAGGGAACAAGTGTAGGGCGTTTTGTAATTGCACTTTTGCCAACTCGGCACGGGTGATGTTGTTACCGTCTGCCTTGTTGATAATGATGCTGTCCGCCATTTCCATGATACCTCTTTTGATGCCTTGCAATTCATCTCCGGCCCCGGCGATTTGTACCAGCAGAAAGAAATCGACCATGGAATGAACGGCTGTTTCGCTCTGACCGACTCCCACGGTTTCAATCAGTATAATATCGAATCCGGCAGCCTCGCACAGAAGCATGGCTTCTCGGGTTTTGCGGGCAACCCCGCCTAATGACCCTGCTGAGGGGGAAGGGCGGATATAAGCACGAGGGTCGCATGCCAATTCTTCCATGCGGGTTTTGTCACCTAGTATACTTCCTTTCGAACGTTCGCTGCTGGGGTCGATGGCAAGTACCGCGATTTTGTGTCCTTCGTTGGTGAGGAATTTACCGAAAGCCTCGATAAAGGTACTTTTCCCCGCACCGGGAACCCCCGTGATGCCGATACGCACGGATTTGCCCGTGTTCGGGAGGCAGCGGTTAATGACATCTTGTGCCATTGCCTGATGATCTACGCGGGCACTTTCCACGAGGGTGATCGCTTGGCTTAATATGTTGATATCCCCTTTTTGGATACCGGAAAGGTAATCATCCACGGATAAGACTTTTTTCTTTAGATGTTTCAATCTTTCCGCGATTGCCGGGTTCACCGGGTCCGGTTGTTCTATTCCCTTGTTGACGGCTAATCCTTCATAGCACGCTTCATTTTCAGGATGTTCTATATCTTGTTGCATATCGTTTTTGATTTTATCCTTGACAAAGATAGAGTTAATGTTGAGAAGTTACAAGCAAAAATGTGGATATGGTTTGATGTTTTCGTGAGAGATGATATTTTATTTTTGCACGGGGGAAAAACACGAGATGCTGAAGTATGAAAATGACATATTGTGACGGAGTAATAGTTTTTTCTTATATTTGTGATATTATTAATTGGTGTGTACTATGCACGAGAAGAATTATTTGCAGGAATTGAATCAGCGGGAAGATAAGGGCTGGAGGGCTTTTTATTCCGATTATTATGTGGCGTTATGTTCTTATGCCAATAGATTTTTGCGTATCCCTTCCGATGCCGAGGATGTAGTTCAAGAAACATGTGTCAAAATTTGGGAATCTGACAATAAATTCGCGACCATGAAAGAATTTACATGGTACGTGTATAAGTCCGTGTACACGAATGCAATGTGTCATTTGCGAACAAAGAACCTTCACCGGAAGTTGCTGCAAAATTTGGAACAGGAAGAGGTTGTTATGCCTGAGGCGGATTTTATATTGACTATTCGGGAAGAGTTGATTCGGCAATTGCACGTGTATATAGAGGAGTTACCTAAAGAGGCGCAGAAGATTCTGAAGTTAAGTTTGGAAGGTATGTCCGGTAACGAGATTGCGGAAAAATTGAATATTAGCGTGCACACGGTGAAATCGCAGAAGAATAGAAGTTTTAAATATTTGCGGGAAAGATTGTCGCAATCTTATTATATATCATTGCTTTACGCTATTTTGTTCGAATCTTATTTTTAGAATAATCAAAAAATGTCACTTTTTTTTGCGTACCAAATTCGTTTCCATGCATTATATAGACAAAATGTAAAATACAGGTATGTATGGAAAATGAATTTAGTTATATTATTGAACTGTTTAGGAAATCGTATGGCGGGATTTTAACCCCGGGGGAACGGGAGGAGTTGGAACGGTTGTTGGAAAACGAGCAATTGCGACATGTTTGGGAAGAACTCGAACGGGGAGATTTGGCACGGGAAAGTGTGAGGAACGGGGATTTGTTTTCTTGTCAACGGGGATTTTCGGAGTTCAAACGTCTTCGAAAAGTACGCAAATACAGGAAATTACGACAATATGTAGCTATAGGAGTCTCGGCGGCAGCCATTCTTCTTGCGGTAAATATGGTGTTCACGTGGTTGCCTTCTTTGAAGAAGAATGTAAAACAGAATTTGTTCGCCACGGTTCCGGATATATTTCCCGAGAGGAATAAGGCTTATTTGCTTTTGGGTTCCGGGGATACGGTGCGTGTGACGGGTGATAAAAAAGTATTTCAAGATAAGAACGGGGCACAGATCAAGTATGATAACGGTGCTTTGGCTTATTCTGCCGGGGAGGAGCCGGAAGAGGCCGTGTACAATACGCTGATGGTTCCCGTGGGAGGGGAGAGTATGGTGACGCTTGCGGATGGTTCTAAAGTGTGGTTGAATGCAGATACAAGGTTGAGATACCCGACTCATTTCACGGGGGACGAGCGGAAAGTGGAGCTGGAGGGAGAGGCCTATTTTGAGGTGAAACCGGGGAGCAGTCCTTTTATCGTTCACACGAGCGAGGGGGATGTCCGGGTGTTGGGGACTTCTTTCGGTGTTCGTTTTTTTGAAAAAGAAGGTATGTTGACCACGCTGGTATCCGGTAAGGTGCTTTACCGGGGACGGGACAGTGTTGTACTGGAACCGGGAGAACAGGTTGTTGTCACGGTAACGGGGGAGGTTCGAAAACGGGAAGTGGATGTGGACGAGTACGTGGGGTGGAAGAACGGGACGTACGTGTTTGACCGTCGTTCTTTGGAGGAGATCATGCGTGATCTGGAGCGTTGGTACGGGGTTAAGGTCGTGTTCGTGCAACCGGAATTGGGTGCGTTACCTTTCACGGGGTATATAAAACGATATGATAAGATCAATACTTTCTTGAAATTGCTGGAAAGTACGGGAGAGTTGAGTTATAAAATAGAAGGTAAGAATATAATGTTGTATAAAAAATGAAACGGAAAGGGGAGATTTCGTTTTCCTAGGACTGATCTCCTTGCTTTCCGCAATTTTATTACTAATTAAATAATTCGCAATTTATGGAAAAAAAACGTATCGAACAAACAATTCGAAAACCATTGCTATGTCGGCATCGAAAAATTTTGAATGTTATGAAGTGGAAGATTTTGTTTATATTCTTTTTCAGTGTAAAATTGTCCGCGAGTAGTTTCTCGCAAGATGTGAAAGTTACGCTGGAACTGGAGCAGGTGAGCGTAAAGGAGTTTCTGAAAACTGTTCAGCAGCAGACGGGAATAAATTTTCTTTATAATGCCAATCTGATAGAGAGTATTGACCGGGTAAACGTGTACGCGAGGGATAAGGAGTTACGGCTTGTTTTGCAGGAAACTTTGAGTCCGATGGGATTAGTGTTTGTTTTCCAAGAGGGAACGGTTATTATCAAGAAAGCGGAGGAAAAGAAGCAACCCAAGCAGAAGTTTGTGGTCGGGGTGGTTCGGGATGAAGTAAAGAATCCTCTGCCGGGTGTGACCGTGCAACTGAAAGGGTTGAACGTGGGTACAGCCACGGATGCCCGTGGGTTTTACAGGATATATTTGCTCGACACGACGCGCAGTGCGGCATTGGTGTTTTCTTTCGTGGGTATGGAAACCAAGGTGGTGCAATATAACGGGAGAGATACGATTGATGTTGTCTTGAAGGAGGATGCCAAGAATATAGATGAGGTTGTTGTCACGGGGTACCAAACGTTGAAGAAGCGTTCACAAGCGGGCTCGATCAGTACGGTGAAAGCGGAAGATTTGTTGTTGAACGGTTCGCAGACGTTGGAACAGGCGTTGCAAGGGAAGGTGCCGGGTATGATGGTGATGAATAGAAGCGGTTTGACGGGAACCCGGCAACGGGTGAGAGTGAGGGGTACTTCCACTTTGCTGGGGAATGCCGAGCCGGTATGGGTGGTGGACGGTATTATTCAGGAAGATCCCCTGCCATTTAAGTCGAATGATTTTAATAATCTGAATCAAGATAACATGGATATGATCAGGAACTTTGTGGGAGGCGCGATTTCTTGGTTGAACCCGAATGATATTGAAACGGTCACGGTGCTGAAAGATGCCGTGTCAACGGCTATTTACGGCGTGAAGGCGGCGAACGGCGTGATCGTGATTTCCACGAAGAAGGGAAAAGCGGGGCGGATGTCTGTAAGTTATACCGGTAATATGTCGGTTACTCCCCGGATGACTTATAACAGGTTGGAATTGATGAATTCCCAAGAGCGAGTGGCGGTGTCAAGAGAGGCTTACGAGAAAGGATTGGTTTTGGCGGATGGAGGAAATTATGATATTGGCTATACCGCTTTGGCTCTCGCTTACAAGAAACAACAGATTTCGTTGGATGAGTTTACAAAGGGAGCCAAGGAATTGGAAAAGAATAACACGGATTATTTTGATATTTTGTTCCGTAATGCTTTTAGCCATAATCATACGGTGAGTATATCCGGAGGTTCGGATAAATCAACTTATCACGCTTCTATCGGGATTAGTGATGTGAATAACACGGCGAAAGGAAATGACCAGCTTCAGTATATGGCAAATATTTCGGCTGGAACAATTATGTGGGATTGTTTGTCTGTTAATTTTGCATTAGGCGCCAGTTATGCAGAAACAAATGCTTTCGTGGGGGAAGACCCGTATTCTTATGCTAGCAAGACGAATCGGGCGATTAAATGTTATAACGAGGACGGAAGTCTTTTTTATTATAAGCATGAAGGGGATAGATTTTTATATAATATTGTGAATGAATTGGAGCAGAGTGGAAATAAGAATGCTTTGTCTACGTTTAATTCTAGTTTAGCTTTGCGATGGGCTATTATCGATGGTTTGAGTTATAATTTTTCGTTAGGTTACAGTGTTTCTAACTCTACGGGGAATTCGTGGTACACGGAGCAATCACATTATATTTCCAAATTGAGGGGTTATAATTTCGAGGAGTATGCGGAAGGTACGGATAAGTACAAGCAATCGGGATTGCCTCATGGGGGTGAGTTGAATTCGACGCAAAATAAGAATGTGAATTGGACGATGAGAAACCAGATTGATTTCACGAAAGTGTTTAACAAGGTGCATTCGGTGAGTGTTGCTGCGGGACAAGAGATGAGAAGCGTGAAACAAGATGGATTCGAAAAGAAGGAGTACGGTTATTTGCATAGCCGGGGAAAGTTGTTCGTGAATATCCCGATAACGATAAATGGGACAGCTAATAGTTTGGTAAGAAATGCCCCAAAGGTTAAGGATACGGAGGAGAATTACATGTCGTTTTACGGGACGTTGAGTTACATGTACGACAATCGTTATGCGTTGAATGCTAGTGTGAGAATGGATGCGTCGAACCGGTTCGGGCAGGATAAGAGTACCCGTTATTTACCGATTTGGTCGGTTGGTGCCAGATGGAATTTAGGTAGCGAGCATTTCTTGGAGCATCAGAATTTGTTGAGTGACATGGTATTTCGTTTTTCTTATGGCTGGCAAGGAAATGTTGTCACGAGCGTAAGTCCGGATTTAATTGCTAAGATTAACGTGTCGGATTCGGACGGATATGTTTTGACGGTAGAGAATTTACCAGCTCCTGATTTGAAATGGGAGAAGGTGCAGAATTTGACATTGGGTATCGATTACAGTTTATTTAGCAATAAAATTCACGGGAGCTTCGATTATTATAGGAAAAAAACGAAAGATATGATTGTAAACCGGGAGGTTCCTTACGTGAATGGAGTAGAGGCACGTCCAATAAATGGAGGTGAGATGACAAATTCAGGATGGGATTTGGGTGTTAGTTTTATTCCTGTTAGGACGAAGGATTTGACGGTATCGGTTGGTTTAACTACCGGTAAAGTGTATAATGAGGTGAAGTCCAAGATTGATCCCACTGGAGCTTGGGATGAGGCGGTGAGTGGAAATTTGAATCAAAAGGGGTATCCTGTTTCCAGTTTTTGGGCTTTCCGTTTTGTTGGTTTGGATCCGGTGCATGGGGGACCGTTGTTTGATATGGAAGGGGCAGAGTTGGAAGATGCTTCGAGGGATGCTACTCTTTACATGGATTATGCCGGTAAGATGGAACCGGATTTTACAGCCGGATTGTCGTTGAATGTTAGTTACAAGACATTTACGTTATCAACGAGTTTTTACTTGAGTTTGGGAAATCAACAATTTTTGGCACCGATTATGACTTCTACGTATGATGGTATACCCAGTGAATACGAGAATATGTCGAAAGAATGGATAAAACGGTGGCGTCAACCGGGAGATGAGAAGAAAACAAGTGTACCTTCGTTACCAGACAAGGTGACTAGTGCAAAACAGATGACGTTTGGAGATAAGGAGTTTTATCCTTACGAAATGTATGGTTACTCGACAGCTCGCGTGGTGGATGCGTGGTTTTTGAAGTGTAGTAATATCGCTCTGTCTTACACGGTGCCAAACAAGAGGTTGCCGAGTATATTACAAAATTTGAGTGTGAATTGTTCGATTACGAATCCTTTTGAGATTGTGAGTAAGGATTTTATGGGACGAGATCCAGAAGTGGCGTTGGGAAGTCAACCTTTGTCCACAACTGTATCTTTGGGTGTTAGTGTAAGTTTCTAAATTAATAATAACGAGTATGAAAATAAGTACACTGCTGATATTGGGATTTGTCTCACTGTTTTTAAGTGGGTGTGATGGTTTTTTGGAAGAGAAGAGTCAGGATGAAGTGCGTCCTTCTACCGTGACGGATATGGAGAAAATTTTACTGGGGGACGCTTATTTTTCAAAGGCTGATGGTTTGTTATTCAATTACGGTACGGATATTTTCTCGGATGATATGATGAATAATGCCGTTATTGATAGTAAGGATCAACGAAAGAAGGATTTGGCTCCTCGTTTCCGCTGGGAAAGAGATATGTTTGACGAATCTTGTGGTTATGAAGATTTGAGTTTCTGGAAGATTCCTTACGAGCGTATAAAAGGGTGTAATTTGGTTATTGAATATATGCCTAATATGCAGGGGGATGAGAGGAAACGGGAGCATATTATTGGTGAAGCTCACGTGTTGAGGGGGTATTATTATATGTTTTTGGTGAATTGTTTCGGGTGGGCTTATAATTACGGTGATCCGGTGGAAAATTTAGGTGTGCCATTGAAGTTGATTTCCGGGGTGACGGAAGAGTTGTTCACGCGTAATACGGTAGCGGAGGTGTACGAGCAAATAGAGAAGGACTTGTTAAAGGGGATTCAGTTGATGGAGGAAAATACTATGGAGTTTTATTTTAATCGTTTGAATGCTGCGGCGGGATACGCTTTGCTGACTAGAATGTACGTATATATGGGAGATTGGGATAACGTGGTGAGGTATGCTAATAAGGTGTTGAAAATGAGACCGGAATTATTGAATTTGAGTAAGCAACAAGTAAACCCGTGGTCTTCTTTCTCGGTTTATGTAGATGTTTGTCCCACAGAGATTTTGTGGGGAATGTCTTGGGATGCGGAGAATAGTTATAATACATGGGGAGATGTAGCACCGTATACTCCATCGAATGATTTGATCGCTGTATTCCAGCAAGATGTGGATAGAGGAGTAGTAGATATACGCGGGGATTGGAAAAATAACCTAAATGCTTATTTAAAGGGAGGGAATATGAAGGTATGGCCCTCTGGTGGAATGCGTTCAATGTGTACGTGGGTGGATAAAGGTCGTATGTCATCGTTAGCGTATAATGGTGGTATTCGTACGGGAGAGATGTATATTAGCCGCGCTGAAGCGTATTGTCAGAAGTATTTGAAATCTGGTAACACGAGCGATGCAGAGAAAGCATTGGAAGATTTGAATACTTTACGGTATAATCGTTTTTACGAGGGATATGTTGAGAAGAAAATGTCTGATTTTGCGAGTGCGGAAGAGTTGTTGAGTTTTTGTTGGAGAGAGCGTCGGAGGGAATTGTGTGGCGAAGGTAATCACCGTTGGTTTGATTTGAAACGTCAGGGAATGCCGGAAATCAAGCATGTTTTCGTGGATAATACCACAGGTGAAGGGACTACTTACACCTTAATGAAGGAGGATAAGCGTTATTTGTTGCCGATACCCCGTAAGGAGATTGATAGATGTCCTACATTGAAACAGAATCAATATTAATGAATGAAGATATGTTATGAAAATGAAGTATATTTTTTTAGGATTAGTATGGTTGTCCGTTATAGGATGTTATGATGAAGACGATATTGTGGTAGATGATAAGCAGGAGTTGACGTACGCATTGGGAGTTGGGCATGATTATGATGAGATTTTGCACGAATGGCATAATAAGTACGGTTTTTACCCGTTGTATGTATTTACGGACAGAGATATTTATTGGAATAATACGATATGGGATAATCCTAATCTGGATGTTTGGAAAGGGAAATGTTTAGGACGTCCGGGAGATCCGGATTATGTCGGTAAACAGGTTGATTTGCTCGGAAAGGTCTTTATGGAGATTTATCCTGATGAATTGTTGAAGCATTTCCCGTTGAAGATGTTGTTGTGTCGAGATTTGTACGAAACGAAATATGCCGTAACCTATGATCCGGTTGCTGGGGCTTGGCTTCCTGGGTATGATTCGACAGCTATATGGACATATCGGGGCTATGATTTTATAGCGGTAAACGGAGCAAGCAAGCAGATGGAGGAGATGACGATGGATGATAAGTGTGATTTGCAAACTTCGTTGAATGCAACTTTCTTGGAATATTTGGGAGTGAAAGGAGTACTTACCGCTCCCGAGGAATTTTTTGAAGTATCGGATTATTGGTACGAATATCTTAGGGGAGATGATCTTTTTGAACAAGGGTATATCATGGATGTGTTGGTGGATGGGGATGAGGAGGAATCTCAAAAGGCAGATTTTGCCTCGTATATAAAGTTGGCCGCTTATAATATGGCAACTTTGAAAAATTCTCCGGATAAAAGTCTGGACGGAGATTCGCGGCCTTCGTGGGTAGGAGCTTTGAATCCAGAGGAGCGGGACGTGAACGGGCTGTGCGGGAGGAAATATGAAATCGTGATACGTTATTTGAAAAGTTTGAGGATCGATACGGGTAAATTGCAGTATCCGGTTCTGGATTAGACGAGTGTTTTTGTTTAAATGATCGTGTTATCCCGGAGGGCGGTTGTCCGTCGGGATAACATTTAGAGAGTGTTGTATGTAAATTTTTATGTATGTTGGAAGATGCTATAATAAAAGTGGAACATTTGTCGCATCGTTATGATGTCCAGTGGGCGGTGCGGGATGTTAATTTTGAGATTACTCAAAAGGGGATATACGGTTTGTTGGGTTCCAACGGTGCCGGAAAGTCTACTATCATGAATATTATATGTGGTGTGATAAAACCCACGGAAGGCGTTGTGCTGGTCAAAGGAACGGATATAACGAGAGATCCCACGGGGGTAAAATGTCATATCGGTTTTTTACCCCAGAAACCGCCTTTGTATGATGAATTAACCGTGGAGGAGTATTTGACTCATGCCGCCGAGTTGCGATGTGTTCCCGATAGGGAAGTGAAAGAGGCCGTGTCCGATGTTATGGGGTTATGTGCTATATCTCATTTCCGGAAACGGTTGATCAAGAATCTTTCCGGAGGGTATCAGCAACGCGTGGGAATAGCGCAGGCGATTATTCATAAGCCGGATATCGTTATTTTTGATGAACCTACCAATGGATTGGACCCGAACCAGATACTGGATATCCGTCGATTGATTAAAGGAATCGCGGAGGAACATACGGTCATCCTTTCAACCCATATATTGTCGGAGGTGCAGGCTATTTGTGATTATATTTTTATGATTGACGCGGGACAGGTCGTGTTTACCGGTAGCGTGAATGATTTTGATAATTATATTCTTCCCAGCACGATATATGTAGATTTCACGGAGGAAATACCCGGGGATAAATTGAAGCATATACCGGGAGTGTTGCAGGTGGAACACGTGGAAAAGAATCGTTACCGGATACGTTTTTCCGATGCTAACGAGGTGATGGAGCATCTCGTGGAAGAGGCTGCCGCTAATTGTTGGCATATGTGTGAGATGAGGTTGGAGAAAATTTCTCTTGATCATGTTTTTGCCGAATTGTCTAAAAAGAAACGTTAGTCAAAATTAAAGAAGAAAATTATGGGTATTATATATAAAATAGCACGGGCTGAATTACGAATGCTTTTCTTTTCACCGATAGCGTGGCTTTTGTTGTTGTGTTTTGCCGTGCAGAGCGGGATGCAGTATATCTATATGTTTGATTATCTCATGTATTCCATGAAAGAGTACGGGGGCGTGTGGGATGCCACAAAATCTCTTTTCGTGAACCAGAACGGGATATGGTATTACGTGCAGGGTTTTCTGTATTTTTATATTCCTTTATTGACAATGGGGATTGTAAGTAAGGAGTTTAACAGTGGTTCTAGCCGGTTGTTGTATTCCTCTCCGATCAGTAGCACACAGATCATACTCGGGAAATATTTCGCGTTGGTTTTTTACGGGATGATCATGATGGGGGTACTGGTGCTATATGCCTTAATAGGGTGGGGAACGATTGAAAATTTTGAAGGAGGTCTGGTGTGGAGCGGTTTGTTAGGATTGTTCCTGTTGACATGTACTTATTTGGCTGTCGGTTTGTTCGTATCGAGTTTGACTTCTTACCAGATTATCGCGGCTGTCGGTACGTTTATGGTATTGATGTTATTGAGTATGATCGGTAGATTCGGTCAGCAATATGATTTTGTTCGGGAGATTACTTACTGGTTGTCGATTAACGGGCGTGCCGATACATTTTTGAACGGCATGTTGTGTAGTGAGGATTTACTTTATTTTCCTGTTGTTAGTGCCACATTTCTGGCTCTGGCGGTAATTCGGTTAAACGCGATTCGGCAAAAGCAACGTTTCGTGATTACCTTGGGTAAAAACGCGATAGTGCTGGGGATTGTCGCGCTCGTGGCGTATGGCTCGTCGCAGCCGGCGTTGACCGTGTATTACGATGCTACCAGTACGAAAGAAAATACGTTGACGCCCGCCAGTCAAGAGGTGGTGAAAGAAGTGAAAGGGGGGATGACGATTACCGCGTACGTGAATATTCTGGACCCAAGTTATTGGGAATATAAATATCCGGATTTTATTATGGAGAATATACGTTATTTCCGTAATTATACCCGGTTCAAGCCGGATATTAAATTGAAAACGGTTTATTATTATGCAGAGCCGGATGAGGATAAAAGGAAAGAAGATCGTGACGGTACGGTCACCCGGGCGAAAGCGATTCGGATTTGTGAACAGTATGACTTGGATAGCAATCGTTTAAAGACGAGGGAGGAGATTGATCAAATGGTTGACCTGTCAGAAGAGGGATACACGTTTATCCGTCAGATTGTCCGGGATAACGGGCAAAAAGACTGGTTGCGGACTTATAATGAAGGTATTTCCCGACAACCGATGGAAGCGGAAATCACGGTGGCTTTCAAACGAATGGTGATGCCTTTGCCTAAAATCGGATTTGTTACGGGGCACACGGAGCGAGGGATGTATGACAGGACTCCTTATGGCTATCAGTTTATTGCCAGTAACAGGAAAGTGCAGTTGTCCGTTTGGAATCAAGGGTTTGATGTCATGGAGATTACCTTGGAGCGGGAGGTGCCGGAAGATGTTGATATAATGATTATCGCGGATCCGAGAGATGTTTTTTCCGAAACGGAGGAAGCTGTTTTGCAGGCTTATCTGGATCGGGGTGGGAATTTGTTCTTTTTGGGAGAACCCCGGCGGAGGGAAATGCAGAACCCGATGTTGCGGAAATTGTTCGGCGTGGAATTAACCCCGATGTTAGCACAGAATGATATTCGGAATAAAGCATTACCGTCTAATGTACTTTTCTGTTTGCCGACCGGGGAGGCTAAAAGGAAAATGTATTATTTGAACCGTTCAAATCAGGTTATGCCCACGGCTGCGGGAGTGGAGCAAGTCGAGGATAAAGGGTATGATATGTTTCCGATCTTGCAGACCGATACGCTCACTCCTTGTTGGACGGAACTTGAAACGACCGACTTCGTGGATGATACTATTCGTTTTAATCCTTCAATAGGGGAGATTTCGAAAGAGTTTTCGACAGTTGTCGGGTTGACGAGAATGGTCGCCGGAAAAGAGCAAAGAATAATTATATCCGGTGATGCGGATGTGTTTGCCAACAACGAGTTTACAGCCAAGAGAGGCGTATCTAATAATAACACGTATTTGTTATTGGGAGGTTGTTACTGGATGTCTTACAATAAAGCCCCGATAGATGTTCGCCGTCCGAGAGCAAAGGATAACAGCGTATGTTTGTCGGTAAGAGGGTATTCAGTGATTCGTTGGGGTATCCGTTGGGGTATTCCCGTGCTCGTGGTGTTGGGAGGTATTTTCATGTGGGTGAGAAGAAAAAGCAGGTAAATTAGTTTAATATTAAGGTGTTATGGAAGATTGTATTGTAAAAGTAGAACATGTTTCTCATCGTTATACCGTGCAATGGGCTGTTAATGATATTAGTTTCGAGATACCCCGCAACGGGATATACGGGATGTTGGGTTCCAATGGGGCGGGCAAGTCTACTTTAATGAATATATTATGTGGAGTATTGCGCCAGACCAAGGGGGACGTGTTCATTAATGGCGTGAATACGCGTGAACATCCGATAGAGGCTAAAAAGCATATCGGTTTCATGCCTCAACAACCTCCTTTGTATAATGACATAACGGTGGAAGAGTATTTATCTTACGCTGCCGATTTGCGGCATATACCGCAAAGGAAGGTGAAGGAAGCCGTGGAACGGGTGTTGGCCTTGTGTGATATTACGCATTTCCGGAATCGGTTGATTAAAAATCTTTCCGGGGGATACCAGCAACGCGTGAGCATTGCTCAAGCTCTTGTTCATAAACCGGCTTTGGTGATATTTGATGAACCGACGAATGGACTGGATCCCAATCAAATACTTGAAATCAGAAATTTGATCAAGACGATCGCTAAAGATTGTACGGTGATTCTTTCCACTCATATCTTGAAAGAGATACAAGCTATTTGTGATCATATTTTGATGATTGGACAGGGGAAGTTAGTTTTTTCCGGTACCGTAGAGGAGTTTGATAATTATATCGATCCTGATACACTTTTAGTTACCCTTAGAAATGCACCCTCGGTAAGCGAGTTGTTAGAGATTGAAGGGGTGAAAGAGGTGGAAGAAATAGGGAGTGCTTCTTTCAGAATTTATTTTACCCAAGCTCAGGAGGTGATGGACCGATTGATTGCACGGAGTGCAACCCAACATTGGGCGATGACTGAAATCCGGTTGGAGAAGAGTTCTTTAGAGAGAATTTTTGCTGAATTGTCCCAGAGTGTTCAATAAATTAAAATGTCAATTATGAAAATGATATGGAAAATAGCGAAAAAGGAATTGCAGTTGTTATTCTTTTCGCCTGTCGCATGGTTTTTGTTGGTTGTATTCACGATTCAAGCGGGGATGGTTTTCGTGGGGAATTACCACAATTACATGAAAAGTAACGAGTTCGGGAGCGGAGTCCAATTTATGGTTTCTTTTTCTTTGTTCGTGAGAGCCTTGTGGGGGCAGGTTTCCGCTTACCTATACTTTTACATCCCGTTGTTGACGATGGGGTTAGTCAGTAAGGAATTAAGTAGCGGATCAATCAAATTGCTGTACTCTTCTCCCGTGTCGAACACGCAGATTATCTTGGGAAAGTTTTTTTCGATGGTGGGATTCGCGTTTGTGATGTGCTTGATGTTAAGCGTTTACGTGATCGTGGCATGGTGTACCGTGCAGGACTTCGAGTGGGCGGTGGTTTTGACCGGTTTGCTCGGACTTTTTTTGTTGACGTGTACCTATGCCGCCGTGGGAATTTTTGTATCCAGTCTGACTTCTTATCAGTTTGTTGCGGCTGTCGGGACGTTTATCGTGTTGATGTTCTTGAGTTTGATCGGGGGATGGTGGCAAGAATATGATTTTGTTCGGGATGTCACCTACTGGTTGTGTATCAACGGACGGGTAAACACGTTTATAATGGGTATGATATGTAGTGAAGATGTATTGTATTTCCCTTTGGTAACAGCTTTGTTTCTGGCATTGACAATCATTCGTTTAAATGCCGTGCGGCAAAAGATAAAGTTTTCGGTAACTATGGGGAAAAATATTGTTGTCATACTGATAGCATGCTTGTTGGGATATTTCTCTTCCCGTCCGAAATTAATGGCTTATTATGATACTTCTTCAACCAAATGGAATACGTTGACGGAGGAGAGCCTGCGTATTGTCGAACAATTGGATGGGGATCTGTTTATCACGGCTTATGTCAACGTGCTGGACCCAAATTATTATAGTTACGCTTTTCCCCGTTTTATCCAACGGAACCGGAGGATTTTTGAACGTTATGAACGGTTTAAACCGGAGACAAAATTGAAAGTTATTTATTATTACGATACGATTACGGAGGCTGACGGGGGATGTCGTTTATTCAAGGAGAACAAGGGAAAGAGTATGTGGGAATTGGCTAAAAAAGTTTGTGAAGATACAGGTATGGATAGTACTCGTTTGAAGACTCCCGAGGAGATAAGAAAAATGCTGGATCTGACTGGTGAACGAACTTTTGTTTGGCAGATTGTTCGGGAGAACGGGCAAAAGACTTGGTTGCGTACGTTTGATGATCCGATGGATATATTCCCTCATGAATCGGAAATTAGTGCCGCTTTGAAACGGGTGGCTTCCCCGTTACCCAAGATCGGATTCGTGACAGGATACGGAATGCGTTCTATTTATGATTCTTCTCTGCGGGGGTATGATCGGTATTTTACGGTAAAATATGCCCGCTTGGGAATGATAAATCAAGGATTCGATGTGGAGGAAGTGGATTTGCATCAGGAGATCCCCGCGGATATCAATGTATTGACCATAGCTGACATGCGGGAACCTTTTTCGGAAAAGGAATTGGGGGCATTGAAAAATTACGTGGATCGAGGTGGAAATTTATTTATTTTGGCAGAGCCTAGACGTCGCGAGGTGATGAATTTGTTTTTGAAGGATTTGTTTGGTGTCGAATTGACCGAAGGTGTGTTGGTACAACATCGGAAACCGGAACAACGTCCGGAAGAGTTGTTTTGTTTAATGACCGGGGAAGCGGCAACGTTAAGTTATCATTACGGTTCTTTGTCTTACGCACTGATGCCGACAACGACCGGTATTGAGATGGTTGAACCGAAAGGATTTGTAATGACACCGATATTGAAAACGGACACGCTGGCGAACGAATTGAAAAAGAGAGAAAACCGATCATATCGAGTGTGGAATGAATTGGAGTCATTAAATTATGAAGATGAACCGTTGAAATACAACCCGGCGGCGGGCGAGGTGGCTAAGGAATACTATACGGCAGTCGCTTTGTCCCGTAAACTGGGAGAACGGGAACAACGGGTGGTTATTATGGGAGATTCCGATTGTATCAGTAACGGAGACAGTCAACGTTGTGGTGGTGTGACTTTGTTACATGGGACGTATCATTATCTTTCTCATAATGAGATGCCGGTAGATACCAGAAGATCAATGACGACCGATACGGTTGTTCATATTAATAAAACGAGTTTTAAAGTATTGAGGACAGGTCTGATGATTCTTTATCCTTTATTTTTCTTGGGGATGGGGCTTTTCTTTTGGATCAGAAGGAGGGGAAGATAGTTTATGGATTCATCGTATAAAAAATGAGTGTTTATGAGAGTGATATTTTTATTTATAATATGTTTTGTATCATTGGTCTGTCGCGGACAGGAGGAATTTACCATTTCCGGTACGCTGAAAGGTTTTACCGATGGAAATATTTTTATTTTGAAACCCAACGGGAACGAGTGGGACACTCTGGCGGTTGCGAGAATGGAAAAAGGAAGTTTTGAGTTACGAGGGAAAGAGAGTGGCATAGTCATGGCAGATTTGGTGATCGCCGGACAAGGGGAACAGAAGTTTATGCTTGAAAAGGGGCAGTTTATTGTTCGTGGAGAGAAAGGGAATATAAGTATCGAAGGTGGGGAGGCTCAGAAATTGTATAACTGTTTTCAAGCAATTTCTTCGGCAATGACTCGGAAGGAAGATTTGCTGACTAAAGAATATTATGCCGCAAAAGAAAGTAAAGATGAGAGGGTTATGAAACAGCTTCTGGATGATCTCGATCAATTGCTCTTGGAGTGGCATATAAAGGAAAATGAATTGATTAAGGCAAATCCGGATGCTTACGTGTCGGCTTTTGTGATCTATACAGCGATGAATACGATGCATTTTGAGAATTTTATGCTTGTGTCATTGAAAAAACATTTGAATTACGAGTTGTTGCGGGAGAAATTTATGCTGTTGGGAGAACAAGGGAAAAAAACGGAATATGGAAGAATTGTTGCGGATTATGTCGCGGAACAGGAGCGGGTTGTGATAGGTGCGTTAGCCCCGGATTTTGAGATTACGACGCCGGACGGGGAGAGTATATCTCTTTATGCTTTGGACGGGAAAGTCAAGTTAATTGATTTTTGGGCTTCATGGTGTGGTCCTTGCAGGCAGGAGAATCCTAATGTCGTGAAAATTTATAATAAATTTCGAGGTAAGGGATTAGAAATTCTGGGAATATCCTTGGATTTCGATAAAAAAGAGTGGACGGATGCAATTCGAAAGGATGGGTTGAGATGGAAACATGGGGCTGAGCTGAAAGGTTGGAAATCGTCAGTCGTGCAATTATATAAAGTGAGAAGTGTACCTTGTACGATCTTGTTGGATGAAAATAATCGGATTGTAGCCAAGAATTTACGAGGCAAAGAATTGGAAAAGAAAATAGAAGAGTTATTGAAAAACGAGTGACAAGCATTCGTGCTTGTGTAAGATAAACTTCAAAGATTTATTTATGAGAATGTTAGATGATGTTTATTCACGTTTGAAAAGCGTGAAAAGAGGGGGTGTCGTGTTTTTAGCGTGCACGTGTATCCTTGTTTCGAGTACGTTGGACGGGATGTCACAACGAAAGACATGGTCTTTGCGTGCATGTATCGAGCACGCCAGAGAGCATAATCTCCAAGTAGAGTATGCCCGGGTATCATTGGAAAATACTTTGGTCGAATCTTCCCGGGCGAAAGCTCAACGTCTGCCGTCGCTTGATTTTTCTTCAACTCAAGGTTGGGGACACCAGAAAAAGGCGGGTACAAACGGGACGTTGAAATCGTCAAGTGCCTACACGGGTAGTTACTCGCTCAGCGGGAACATGACTCTCTACCAAGGGGGGAAACTCTCCCGTTCCATCCGGCAGCAAGAGCTGTTGGAAAAAGCCGTGACACAGGATGTGCTTGTCGCCCAAAACGATATCGAGATATCGGTGACGAAGGCGTACCTGCAAATCCTGTACGCGAACGAGACTTTAAAAACGGACAGGCAGACGCTGGAAAGTTCCGGTGAGCAACTGGCACGGTCGAAAGCCTTGCTTGACGCGGGTTCTATCAGCGCGAGCGATTTCGCGCAAATGGAATCGCAGTACAGCAGTGACCAATACCGGGTAGTACAAGCCGAGAACGATTTGGCTTTTTCCAAGTTGCAATTAAAGCAACTTTTAGAACTGGATCCGGAAGAGGAATTTGATGTGGTGTTCCCGGAACTGGACGAGGAAAGCGTGCTTGTCTTGATTCCCGGTCTTCAGGATGTTTATCGGGAAGCCTTACGGCTGATGCCGGAGGTGAAAAGCAGCCAGTTGAACGTAGAGTCGGCAATCGTGGGTGAAAAGATAGCCCGGGGGGATTACTTGCCGAGTCTCTCTCTCTCGGCTTCCGTTTCCACCGGGTACGATTCCAAGGGTAGCGGTTCCTATTTCTCTCAAATAGACGATCGTTTGGTTGAGAACATCGGGATTAATATCAGTATCCCGATCACGAACCGGAAGAAAGCTCGTTTGAATGTTTCAAAAGCAAGACTTCAAACCGAACAGTCACGTTTAGACGAGCAGAATACCCGTAAAAATTTGTTGCAAACGGTGGAATCATTACATCAAGATGTTGTTGCCGCCCAAAGCCGGTACATGGCAGCTAATCAACGGGTAAAATCGGCTTACACGAGTTACCGGCAGGTACAGGAGGAATTTGATGCGGGGATGAAGAACCCGGTTGATTTGCTGGTGGAGAAGAACAATTACCTGTCCGCGTTGCAGGAACAGATACAAGCGAAATACCAAGCGGTTCTCGCTTTCAAGTTGTTGAATTTTTACAGGAATGAACCGATTGATATATAATAAAATAATTGAAAATGAAAAAGATAGTTATTATAATAGCGATTGTAGTGGGGAGTATTTTGTTGTTTTTCTCCTTTCGGCCGAGAGAGAAAGAAACGGTGAATTACGAGGTGTT
This sequence comes from Butyricimonas sp. DFI.6.44, assembly GCF_022132345.1. NCBI lineage: Bacteria > Pseudomonadati > Bacteroidota > Bacteroidia > Bacteroidales > Odoribacteraceae > Butyricimonas > Butyricimonas sp. DFI.6.44. The sequence goes on from NZ_JAKNJD010000010.1 coordinate 249,440, forward strand.
CGAGGTTAAAAAAGGGGATATTCGTAATACTGTTACTGCCACCGGTACGATAGAGCCGATCACGCAGGTAGAAGTCGGGACACAGGTTTCCGGCACGATAGCCCGTATTCTCGCGGATTATAATTCGGAAGTGAAAAAGGGACAGCTTATCGCTGAACTGGATAAAACCGTGCTGGAATCGGAATACGAGTCACAGTTGGCAACCCATTATTCCAACCAGAACGAGTATGACTACCAGAAGAAAAATCACGAGCGTCTGGCGGGATTGCACGCCAAGAATCTGGTTAGCGATTCAGATTACGAAACTGCCGAATATCAATATGAAAAAGCTCGTCGAACTTTAGAGAAATCTCGTTCTGATTTGTTGAAAGCAAAAACAAACTTGAACTATTGCATGATATACTCGCCGATAGACGGGGTGGTTATTTCCCGAGCGGTGGACGAGGGGCAGACGGTGGCGGCGATGTTCAACACGCCGAAGTTATTCGTGATAGCGAATGATTTGCGAAAGATGCGGGTAATTGCCGACGTTGACGAGGCTGATATCGGTCAGGTGAAAGAGGGGCAGAAAGTGATCTTCACCGTGGACGCCTTCCCGGACGAACATTTCGAGGGTTCCGTGACGCAGGTGCGTTTGGAACCGATCGTGACGTCGAACGTGGTTACTTACGAGGTGGTGATTGACGCGCCGAATCCGGATTTGAAATTGAAACCGGGTTTGACGGCGAGTATCACGGTGTTGACGCACGAGAAGACGAATGTTTTGATGATTCCCTTGCGTGCCCTGCGTTTCCAGCCGGAAGAAGAAACGGTGGAAATAGTGGTACAAGCCGGAACGGCAGGGAGAAAATCTGTTTGGATACAGACGGCCGAGGGATTAAAAAGTAAAAACGTGCTTACCGGGATCTCGGATGGAATTTACACGGAAGTCACGGAGGGTTTGCAAACGGGTGAGAAGGTGATTACCGGGATACATTTACCCGCTAAAGCAACTGAATCCATAAAGTCGAAGCCGGGTGGAAATCCCTTGATGCCTAACATGACCGGACAGCGGCCACATTAGTCGT